>JAUJMG010000215.1 GCA_030446955.1 Thermomicrobiales bacterium | reverse complement strand
CCTTTGCCAGCTTGTTTACCCAGCCGTAACCAAACGGTAACCACCACGTTCACTTTCGTCCGTTAGCCTTCTTTCATGGCCGACGCGACGGGAACACGGCATCCACGAAGCGTGTGACTGAACCTATGGATCCGATCCCAGGAGGCCTGAAAGGCGACGGACGGAGCTCTAGCTGCTGGCATTCGACGGCGAGTGGGGCTCCGTCTACGCCTAGTCGGCAGGAGTAGCCGGTGAAGACGGCCTGCTCAGAGTCTCCTTCTCGAGGTCACACATCGGGCGTGGGAACTGGCAGCACTCAGAACGCGGAGAGCGGCGGCCAGCAGAGATGCCTCCCGGCCGCGTTCTGATCTTAAGAGAGGAGGTCCTCAATGGTCATGATGCGATGGGAACCTGGTAGCGAGGCCGTAAGCCTGCGGGAGGCGATGGATCGGCTGCTCGCCGAGAGCTTCGTGCGCCCGGGATCGGGGCGTGGTGGGGACGCGGCCGCCCTGGCCATGGATGTCGAGGAGCGAGGCGACACCTTTGTACTGACCGTTCCAGTCCCCGGCATCAAGCCGGACGACGTCGAGATCAGCGTGCTTGGCGACACGGTGCGCGTCCGGGGCGAGCGGCAGGAGGAGCGCCGCGAGGACGGGGAAGAGCATCGCTGGCTGCTGCGCGAGCAGCACTACGGCGCCTTCGAGCGCGCGGTCACCCTGCCCTGCCTCGTCAAAGCGGACCAGGCCAGCGCCGAGTTCAACGATGGCCTGCTGACGATCACCCTGCCGAAGGCGGAGGAGGCCAAGGAGAAGCGCATCCCGGTCCGTGCGGCTGGCCAGCGCCGCGAAGTCCCAATCGAGGCCACAAGCGAAGAGGGCAAGAACAAGCAATCGGCCGACATCAAGAAGGCATCGACGTAGCCCCGGCTGACCGGACCTCGCGGACCGACCTCGTTGCCACCACCGGGAGACGATCGAAATATCCGTATCGGGCGCGAGCGAGTCCGCTGGAAGCCAGGAGGGGGAAGAGCAGCCAGAGCTGGCCCTCCTTCCCTCTCCAGTCACCATCTGGGGATGACGCCGAGTCCCAGCCACGTCGTCCCGAAGGTCGTTACATCGGATGAATGAAGGAGCGGGAATGAGTGCAACGGAGCATATGGGCACCTTGGTCAAACTGACCGACACCACGCTGACGGTGGCTGACCCGGCAGCAGACGTTCGCGGACGCAAGGTCCTCGACCGACACGGAGAGGAAATCGGCGAGGTCGACGACCTGCTGCTCGATGAGGAGAAGCAGAACGTGCGCTTCCTCCGTCTCGCGGCCGGTGGCTTCCTGGGGATCGGGGAACAGCACTTCTTGGTGCCGGTCGACGCCGTCACCAAAGTCGACGCCGACCACGTCCACATTGACCGGGAGCGGTCTCGTTTGCGGGACGTGCCGACCTACAACCCGGACCTCGTGCCCGACCCCGTGTACTACGCGGACGTCTACGGCTGGTGGGGGTACCGGCCCTACTGGTCGCCGGGTTACGCCTATCCGCCGTACCCGATGTATCCCTAAGCGGCGAGCCATGCGGTCCGACGACCTGCGGCACGACGCTTCGACCACGGCGACAAAGGAGAGTCAGGAAGACATGGCACGTCTCCCGGACCAGTGGCGATTCCTGGAGGGCAATGAGGTCATCACCGCCGACGGCGAGCGAATGGGAATCGTCCTCCGTTTCCTCCCTGAAGACCCTGGCTCGGGCAAACCAGAGTATCTGGTCATCGAGGAGGGATTTCTTTCACCAACTGACTACTACGTTCCGGTAAGCGCCGTGGCTACCTACGGAGACGGGCAGGTCTCCCTTCGCCTGACCAAGGAGGACATCCTCCGCCAGGGATGGGACACCTTCCCACTCAATCTGTTCAAGGAATAAACCCTTTGGATATCGGGGGCAGACGAGATCAGAGGCAGCGGCGCCCCGAACGAGCTGTCACTTGGCGGAGGTGGCTCCCCGTGGCGGTTCTCATTCAGCCTGGACCTCGCCGCGTCCATGGGTCTGATCCTCACACATGGCGCTTCCTACCCATCAGGGACGAGACAGCAGGGATCACTGATGTCCGTGATGTCGAAAAGATAGCGGCTTAGCCTCCTGTACTGGAGATCTCCCGATCCCGCAGGGCTTCGTCCCAGCCGGTAGGCCGCGCATCTGCGCCGTGGGACGACTCCCCGTTCCAAGGGGCGATGGTTTTACGGCCCGGCACCTACGTGGGACGCCTCAAGGAGCATCTCGCAATGGCAATAGCACGTCGTCGATACCTGAATCGTCCGTCACCTGGCGGAGCAACCTGGCTTGCGGGTATCGGCGGACTCGTTCTGCTCATCCTCGTGATCGTCGCGGCGGTCTTCCTCATCGGTCGCTTCACCGACGATGAGGTTTTAGCACCTGGGCCGGCCACCACGGTCAGTGAGATTGCGGCCGACCCAAGCAGGTTCTATGGCAAGAACGTGTCTGTCAGTGGCGAGATCAGCGAGGTTCTGGACGTTCACGCCTACACGCTCGGAGGTCGGGCGTTCGCCGACGGAGCCGAGTTGCTGGTGATCGGCCCGCCCCCGGCGGTCATCGCCGACCAAGTACAAGAACCGACAGTGTACGCCGGAGACCTGGCCCTAGTCTCGGGCGAGGTGCGGCCATTCGAGGAACTTCCGGCCGTGGAGGAAGAAATTGGCCTGGATCTCGATCGGGAGGCGATTCAAAGGTTCACAGGCCAGCCCCTCCTCGTGGCCAACTCGACGGCCCTCACGCCGCGCGTCCGCCCCGCAGTGGATACCAATGCGCCGATATCGGTAGCCGACCTCATTGACGATCCGAGCGGGTACTACGACGAGACGGTGACGGTCAACAGTGAGGTCACAGAGGTCCTCAGTTCGAACCTCTTCGTTCTCGGTGGGGGGGGGCTCGTCGTGGACGCGACAGAGGCGGTTGCTGGTACGGCCCTGCAGGAATCCGAAACGGTGCAAGTAAGTGGTCCGATCCGGCGCTTCGATGCGGAATCAGTCAGAGCGGAGAGCGGCGTCGATGTGGAGGACAACCTAGCCGCCGAGTTCGCCGGTCGGCCGGTCTTGATCGCGCAGGTGGTCCACGTCTTCCCATGAGGATCCTCATCAAGTCCGCGAAGTACTGACGAGAAGTACGCCAGGAGGAACCACAGATTGCGTGTCGCGACGAGCAGCCAGGCAACCGATAACGCGCTTGCCGCCGTGAAGCGTCTCGGAGACGGTGCCGCTCATCGGCGCGGCTGGAGAGAACGAGTAAAGGTGAGACATCCTCAACCACCTCAACACCGGTCAGATTGGGTAGCTGATCACCAACCAGGGCCGCACGCTACGCTCCCTCTTCCGGCGCCCCAGCCCGGCGGCTGTGGTGTCTTAACACCCAAGCACACGATGCATTCGGGGTTAACGACAACGCGGCCACGGGCGCCGAGGCGCATCCTCATCATTGATGATGCGCCAGAGATTCTCGATCTCCTTCGCGATCTGCTCGAAGGCGAGGGCTATCGCGTCTCCCTGATGGAGAACGAGGTCCAGGATTTGAGCGAGGTCAGGACGCTGCAACCCGATCTAATCATCCTGGATGTCCTCTTCGGCAACGAGGCGCGCGGTATCCGCCTCCTCGAAGCGTTGCGTCTAGACCCGGCGACAGGTGCTATCCCGGTCATTCTCTGCACGGGCGCGGTCGATCACATCCGCCGAATAGAGGGCAACGTAGCCTCTCATCTTGCCGGCATCGTGCTCAAGCCTTTCGACTTGGACGAAATGCTGCGCGAGATTGACGACGCCTGGTGTCGAGTTCAAGAAGACACCCTGGTAGCCACCGCAGCCGGGGGAGCAATGTTCTCGTAATACTCAGATCCAAGGCACGGAGGAGCCCCATGAGCGCAACGAGCCCGGACGTTATCGACAGCACGGTGCAGCAAACGAACTTGTGGCTCCAGGCCATCGCCCAGGAGTTGGGCTCGGAGGACCGCCGACGTGCTTACCGGGCACTGCGGGGAACCCTCCATGCCCTGCGGGACTATCTGATCATCGACGAAGCCGCCCAGCTCGCGGCCCAACTACCACTCCTGGTGCGAGGCATCTACTACGAAGGCTGGGACCCTTCTCGCGTTCCAGTTGACGGTCGGGATCGGGAGGACTTCCTCCGGCGCGTGGCGTCAGCATGCGCACGCGCCGAACCCGACGTTGATCCCGAGCGAACGGCACGAGCAGTGCTGCGGGTGCTGTCCGCCAACATCAGCACGGGTGAGGCTAACCAGGCGCGGCAGTTGCTGCCGTCGGACGTGCAGGAGCTTGGGGATCAGGTCTCGGGTGATGGGAGACCGCGATAGCCATGACACGGTCTCGACCAATCGCTTGCTTCGTCGCTCTGGTTGTCGTGCTAGCAGGGTTTGGAGCGCTGGTCGCCCTGCCGGGGCAGGTTAGGCCCGTGGGCGGCCAGGGCGTTGGCACGCCCGAGCCGTCAGCCTCATCAAGCACCATCTCGGTCACGGGACAAGGCACTGTGAGGACCGAGCCGGATAGCGCCTCCTTTGTCGCCGGGGTCGAGACAACCGCCTCTACCCTCGGTGAAGCGCAAGCTGAAGCAAACGACCGGATGACTGCGATCATCGACGCGTTGAGGGCGGCCGGTGTGACCGACAATGACATTCGGACTGTTGCCTACAACGTCGATGTCATCCGGGAGGACGGCGTCCCCCCACAGCCTGTCCCGGCCGATGCGATGGAGGGGGCCGAAGCGTCCGCGCAGATCGGGCAGGCGGCCGCAACCCCAGACGTACCCGGCATCCGCGGCTTTCGGGTCCTCAATCTGGTGCGCGTCGAAGTGGACGACCCTGACCGACTCGGCCCGCTCCTTGACACCGCAGTCGCCCAGGGCGCCAACACGATCTCTGGGGTGAGCTTCTTCCTTGAAAACCCGAGCGTGCCCCAAGCCCGGGCACGAGCAGCGGCCATGCAGAACGCCCGCACGACGGCGGAGGAACTGGCTGCAGCGGCTGATCTAACCGTCGGGCGCGTGCAATCGATAACGGAGGAGGGTGGGCCTCCATCTCCGACGTCGACAGGCAGGATAGAGGCGGACGCCGCGCTGGCCAGCGGCGCCCCGATCGAGCCGGGCCAAACGGAGGTCGTCGTGGTGGTTCGCGTCACCTACGAGTTGGAACCGTCGACACCTGGTCCTGCCGGGACGCCCGTCGCCACCCCGGAACCTTAGCTTCCGCGGTGGGACGGCCGACTGGTGCTGACTGCCGAGCTCGGCATCCCGTTCCCAGAAGAGCCGCCCGTTGGCAACCGAGGGCTTCCCCACCGTCCCTGGGGCGGTTGCCTCTGTCGAGATGCTCGATGTCGTGCCATTGGCCCTCGTTGCGACCCACTTGAACCGGACGGAATCATGACTCGGTTGGTGGATGTGATGCATGCCCTCGGTCTGGACGGCGAGATCGACGACGAGGGCCGATGGATTCGATTGCTGGGAGAGCGCGGCGTGGTCCATGTTCTGACCACACCGGAGGACGACGCCTACTACGTCTGGTGTGACGATCCAGACGAGCAGGTGGTCGCGCACCATGACGATCCAGGTGTCGCCATCCTTGAGGGCCTGCGCCGGGCGGCTCGGCACCACCGCTCGTAAGGAGAGTCCTGCTTGCCCGAATCACGTGGGGCAAGACCTCACGTGCCCACCGGCCGAGCCAGGAGATGACGCCCTGCTCACTCCCCGCACCCTGCCCGCGCCTACGACTGGCACATCTCCACCCTGTGGCGTGGCGACGAGGATCCAGCCTGGGGTTCGGCTCCTGGCTAGCCACTTGGTGAACCCTCCTCGGCCCGCCCGAGCCAGAAGGTCATCCGGATGCGAAGAGCTTCCTGGGCGGGACCGGGCAAGGGATGTAGTGGCACTCTACTGCCGACGCGATCCTCGGCTACGCCCCCGGCGGGCTAGCCGGCTGCTACCGCATCCCCATCGGGGCGAATGCACACGAGGCGCTGGGGGACGAAGGAAGCATGACATGGGGTTAAGCCCGCTGCAGGCCCACTTGACCCACGACTACCCCCAGGCATCACATAGACATCTTTCGCCCCCCTCCACAGGGTGGAGCAAACGAGCAGGAAGCTGCGGCTGCCTGATGAAGTAGCCGCCGAGTTGACGTTCCCGTTCACCCTCGTTCACCTTCTTGCGACACCCCGTTCACCGGCGTCCACCTCGACGTTCACCTCTGTGGTCTAGAGTTGGCGGTGTTGGCGAAATACCCCCAGCCCGGGTGCCAACCCATCACCCCTTCCCTCCTCTCTGCCCTCGAGCCGGGGCGTGGCGCATTCGCCGCGTGCACCGGCCCGAGGGCAGCCCCATAGACATCATCGAACTCGATATCCTCGGATGCCAAAGCTTGGACGAACCATGGTAACTGTCCAGGGACTGCCGCATAGTACAGCAACGATGCTGGATTGGCGAAGTATCCTTCGTATCCACATCGCTATACGAAAGTGTCGAATTTATCTTCACGATACTGGCTTCTTCGGCACGATAAATGCGGCGTCGATTTCTACCGTGGGCCCGGCCGTTGGTCGTGGTTTAGACAACAAGGAGGGAAACGGGATGCGTAGAGTGAGAAACGGGATGCTGGCTGCGGTGGGGCTCATGTTGCTGCTAGGCATCATGGCGATTGCAGCGCCGAGCGTCCTTGGTCAGGCAACTCCAGACACTGCGACACCAGTTGGGGCGGAAAGCAGCGAGGTAGTACCCGGCCTTCTCGAACAAGGGACTCCAGACACTGCTACGCCCATGGCGGTGGCAAACACGGAGCTACTCCCGGTAGTGGACATCCACGCAGGGAGTTGCCCTGACCCGGTCGGCGAACCGGCCTACGACG
>JAUJMG010000214.1 GCA_030446955.1 Thermomicrobiales bacterium | reverse complement strand
GGAATCATGGTGGTCCTGTCGGCAGCCTGTCGCAGACAGGACCAGGGCGGGGTACCAGGGCGTGGACGACGGGAACAACGAGGTTCGGATTGCTGTCGGTGCGGCGACGGATGCTGGCGGTCGTGACGGCAACGAGGATGCTGTCCTGATTGCCGAGATTCCGCCGGCCGTGGATGGCTCATTAGCGCTGGATGCCGAGACGTTGATGGCGGTCGCCGACGGGATGGGCGGTCACCAGCGGGGCGAGGTGGCGAGTAAGCTCGCCATCGAAACGGTGCAAGCCGTGCTGTCCTCCAATGTCCAAACGGAGACGGCACTCCTGCTCAAGCAAGCGTTTCGGGAGGCCAACAGAACCATCTTCCAAAACGGGCGTGAGGTGGGCGATGGCGCGCTGATGGGCACGACGCTCGTTGTCGCTGCCACCCGCGGCAAGTACGTCACCATCGCCAACGTTGGTGACAGCCGCGCGTACCTCGTGCGGGCGAACCGGCTCACCCAGATCACCCAGGACCACTCTCTTGTCGCCGAGCAGGTCTCCCAGGGCACGCTCACGCCGCGGGAGGCGCGAGAGAGCCCGCACCGGAATATCGTGACGCACGCGCTTGGGCAGCGGGAAAAGCTCGATCCGAAGATGCCCAACATCTTCGAGTTAACGCTGCTCCCGGAAGACCGCCTCCTGCTCTGCAGCGACGGGTTTTATGACGTTGTTGAGGACGACGAGCTTGTCGCGGTGCTGCTGCAGCATGGACCCGAGTCCGCGGCACGGCGGCTTGTAGAACTTGCCAACGAGCGGGGCACGACCGACAACGTCAGCGCCGTTGTCGCCGAGGTGACGCCGGTGCGGGTGCTGGAACCGGTCCTTGCAGGTGCGAGAGCGGATCGCGGCGGGCTAGGGACGTACCTGGTTCCTGCTCTGGTGCTGCTCGGCGCGGTGGTCTTCATCGCGCTGGTGATTCTCGCGCTGGCACTCCTTGGGTAATGCCGGACCAGCCCGCTTCCAACGGCCTGAGGGGAGGCGGCATGACGAGTGTCATTGACGCCCACACGCATATCTTCTCGCCGGAGGTGGTCCGGGGACGTGAGGCGTTTGTCGGGCGTGATCTCTGGTTCGAGCAGCTCTATGCGGATCCGAAGGCGCTGCTGGTGACAGCGGAGGATTTGCTGCGGAGTATGGACAGCGCTGGGATCGACCGCGCCGTGGTTTGCGGCTTCCCTTGGCACGATCCAGGCATCTGCCGGGAGCACAATGACTACCTGGCGGAGTCGTGCCGGGCGAGCAATGGGCGGCTGGTTTGGCTCGCCACCGTGGCGCCGGCTGAAGGCGCCGGGGCCGGAGCGGAGGTCCAGCGTGCCGCGGCGCTGGGAGCCTCCGGGGTGGGCGAGTTGAACGCCGACGCGCAGCGGTTCGACCTGACCCGACCGGCGGACGTGAGCCCCGTGGTCGAGACCTGCGTCGATTTGGACCTACCGTTGATGCTGCACGCGACGGAGCCGGTGGGGCATAGCTATCGAGGCAAAGGGACGGCAACGCCTGATCGCTTGCTGGCCTTTCTGTCGGCGTACCCGGAGCTCCGGGTGGTGGCGGCGCATTGGGGCGGCGGTCTGCCTTTCTACGAGCTGATGCCGGAGGTGGCAGCGGCGGCGGCGCGGGTGACGTACGACTCAGCGGCCTCGACTTACCTGTACCGCTTCCCCGTCTTCCGCACCGTTATCGACCTTGTTGGACCCCAGCGGGTCATGTTCGGGAGCGACTTCCCGGTACTTCGCCAGGATCGGTTCCTCCGCCGGGTGCGGGGGGTAGGATTGTCCGCGGAGGAGTCGGCGGCGGTGCTGGGTGAGACCGCGCGTCAGGTGTACCGAATTCCGCCCTCTCCGGCTGAGGCGGCGGCGTGATCGCCGGTCTTCGGGGGCGCCTGGAAGCGGCGACGGCAGATTCGGTGCTGGTCGACGTTAGCGGGGTGATCTACCGGGTCGGGACCAGTGCGACCACCATCGCTGAGATCGGGCAGGTGGGCCAAGCAGTTCGCCTTCTGACGCACCTGTTTGTCCGGGAGGATCAGCTCACGCTGTATGGGTTTGCTAGCGCCGAGGAGTTGCGGCTCTTCGAGACCCTGATCTCGGTGACCGGGGTGGGACCGCGTCTCGCCTGTGCGATCCTGTCCCACGTCCGGGCTGACGCGCTCTACGATGCCGTCGCCCACGAGAACGCGGCCCTCTTAGCCACCGTGCCCGGTGTGGGCAAGAAGACAGCCGCCCGGCTGTTGCTGGAGCTGCGAGGGAAGCTGCCGGCGGCAGCAGTTGGGGTGGGGGCGGGGATAGCGCCGTCGGCCGACGAAAACGAGGTGGTCGAGGCGCTGCGGGCGCTGGGCTATACGGTGGCTGAGGCCCATGGCGCGGCGATGCGCGCCGGCCGGGAACCGGGCCAGTCGATGGAAGAGCGGGTGCTGGCCGCGTTGCGGGAGTTAGCGGAGGGGTAGCCAGAAGCTGCTCCTCTCCTGGCATCCCGTCATTTTTGCAATGCCAATGCGTGAAATGCTCGCGCGGTTCCCGCCGGTCAGTCGTTGGAGCGGCGGAGGCGCCGGTCCATGGCGGCGGCGTGGGCACTAAGGCCTTCGGCGCGGGCGAGAGCGGCGGCAGCCGGACCAACACGCAGGAGGCCGGCACGATTCGCGGCGGCGAGGCTGATGACCTTGGTGAAGTCCTGGACGTGGATGGGAGAGAAGAAGCGGGCGGTGCCGCCGGTCGGCATGACGTGGCTCGGGCCGGCGGTGTAGTCGCCCAGAACCTCTGGGCTGTCCTCACCGACGAAGATGCCGCCGGCGTGGCGGACCAGCGGCACGGCGCTCCATGGGTCCTGGAGCAGCAGGCAAAGGTGCTCCGGGGCGTAGGCATTGGCGAGGTCAAGGGCGGTTTCGACATTGGGCACGACGGCAATGAGACCGTTGGCGACCAGGGACTGCGTTGCGATCTCCCGCCGCTCCAGGGACGGGAGTTGCTCGGCGAGGGCGGCGGCGACCGCGTCGGCGAGATCCGGGCTCGTGGTCAGGAGGATCGCGCTGGCCATCGGGTCGTGCTCGGCCTGGGCGAGCATGTCGGCAGCGGCGATGGCGGGGTCAGCGCTCTCGTCCGCGACGAGGAGCGTCTCGGTGGGACCGGGGAGTTGGTCGATGGCGACCGTGCCGTAGACTCGCTGCTTGGCGAGCACGACGAAGATGTTGCCGGGTCCGTAGATCTTGTCGACGTGCGGCACCGTGGCCGTGCCATAGGCCATGGCCGCGATCGCCTGGGCGCCACCCACCGCGAAGACGCGATTGACGCCGGCGATCCTTGCAGCGGCGAGGACCGTGCCCGAGACTCGCCCGTCGGGTCCTGGCGGCGCGCAAACGATCACCTCCGCTACGCCGGCCACCCGCGCCGGTACGGCGGTCATGAGCAGGGAGGATGGATAGGCGGCCGTGCCCCCCGGGGTGTAGATGCCGACCCGCTCCAGAGGTCGCACGATCTGACCGAGGGCGCCGTCTGGCGAGTAGTCCACCCAGGAGGTCCGGACCTGCTTGCGGTGGAAGGCGGCGATCTGGTCGGCGGCTAAGGAGAGAGCGTCGCGCAGCGCGGGGTCGAGCGAGGCCAGGGCCTCGTCCCAGGCTGACGGCGGAACCTCGAGTGGGTCGGGGACACGTCCGTCAAACGCTTCGGTGTAACGGAGGAGAGCCGCGTCTCCCTCGTTCCGGACCTCCCCGAGGATACTCTCCACCACCTGATCGGCGGTCAGGTCTTCGCCGAAGACCCTGCGGATCCCCTCCTGCATCCGGGGGGAGAGTCGCGGTTCCTCGAAGCCACGACGGCGCGACAGGACAGAGCGGGCCTCGTCCACGTCGGTAGTGCGGCGGATCAGCGGCGTGGTCGTGGTTGGGGTCGACATCAGGTGATCCTTCTAGCGCGGGGGTGGGGCTGGAAGACGGTCAGGGGTCACGACGGTTCATCTACTGAATGGGGAGCCGGGCGAGCGGCTGCGCGCTCCTGGCGACGATGATGTCTGCTCCTGAGGCCGACAGAGCCGGTCGTGCTTTCATCAGGCACGAAGGGTTCCGCTCACTTTCTGGGCGAGGACTTTCTCGATCCGGCCGCGAGCCTTGCCGAGGTCCGCGTCGGTGAGGGCGCGGTCCGGCGCCGTGAAGGTGACGCGGTAGGCGAGGCTCTTCCGATTCTCACCGATCTGCGCTCCGCGGAAGACGTCGAACAGGACAATGTCAGTTGCCAGGGCGCCGGCGCCGGTGAGGAGGGCCTGCTCGACGGCCGCCGCAGGGGTCTTCTCGGCCACGACGACGGCGAAGTCCTGCTGCACGGGCAGGAAGCGCGGGACCCGAATCTCGGTGGCCGCCGCGTGTGCTGCCTCTAGAAGCGCGTCGAGGTCGATCTCGGCTACGGCCACGCGGTGATCCGCGAGGCCGAAGTCGGGCGCGATGTCTGGGCGAAGCTCGCCGAGCAGGCCGACCACCTTGCCGGCATGGGCGAAGGTTGCGGCGCGACCGGGATGGAGGCCGGGGACGGCCGCGACGTCGAATGATGGCCGGATGCCGGTGTGCCTGGCAATCACGTCGACTATGCCTTTGAGGTCGAAAAAGTCGAGATCCCCCGGGAGGGCAAACCGGCCGACGGCGTCCCGCTGGCCGGCGAGGAGCAGGGCGCAGACGTTGGCTTCGCGGGGAAGCTCGTCGCGTCCCTGCGGGAGATAGACGCGCGCTATCTCGAAGAGGCGGACGGCCGTCTGATGCTTCAAGTTCTCGGCCGCGACCTCCAGCAGGGAGGGAACGATCGTTGGCCGGAGGAGGGAACGGTCACTTTGGAGCGGATTCCTCAGCCGCACGAGAGCGGTGAGTGGCGCCCGGTGGAGGAGACCGACCGCTCCCTGGTCGTCCGCGCCGAGAGCGAGGAGGTGTTGCTCGGACGCGGTCACGTAGGTGACGGTCTCGACGCCGCCGGCACCCGCGAGGAGGTCGCGGAGGTCCGACTGCAGGCGGAACATGGGATCGCGGACGACGGGCGGGGTGCGACCGGCCGGAAGCGTTTCGGGTAGCGCCTCATAGCCGACGATGCGGGCGACTTCCTCGACCACGTCCTCAGGGATGGTGACGTCCTGGCGGTAGGTGGGCACCTGCACCGTGAACCAGTCTTGATCGTCGTCCGCAGCGAGGGCTGGGTCGAAGCCAAGACGGGTCAGCACGTCGAGAACCACGGACGGCTCGAAGCCGATGCCGAGAACCCGCTCGATCAGCCCGAACGACATCGTGATTGAGCGCGGGTGAACGGGCTCTGGGTAGACGTCCCGCACGGCGGTGACGCGGCTGCCGGGGTTGAGATCGAGCAGGAGGCGAGTAGCGCGGGCGGCGGCCGGACCGACCAGCTCGGGGTCCAGACCCCGTTCGAAGCGAGCCGAGGCGTCGGTGCGGAGCTTGAGGTCGCGGGCGGTGCGCCGGACGGAGCGCATGTCGAAGGTGGCGGCTTCGAGGAGGACCGTCGTCGTCTTCTCGGAGACTTCGCTGTCGACACCGCCCATCACACCGGCGACGGCGACCGCGTGGTCAGCGTCTGCGATGACCAACACATCGGGGTTGAGGGTTCGGACCTGATGGTCCAACGTCTCGATGGTCTCGCCGACCCCTGCACGACGGACAACGATGCGGCCCTCATGGAGTTGATCCTTGTCGAAGGCGTGGAGGGGTTGACCCCACTCCAGCATGACGTAGTTGGTGACGTCGACGACGTTGTTGATGGACCTCAGACCAGCGGCGGCGAGGCGGCGCGCAAGCCAGGCGGGAGACGGCCCGACCCGGATCCCCTTGATGACCACCCCGGCATAGCGGGGGCAGAGGTCGGGGGCTTCGACCTGGACGAGCGCGTCCTCTCCAGCCGGCGCTGTGCCGAGATCGAACGTTGGGGGAAGCCGGAGGGGCGCAGCAGTTACGGCCGCGGCCTCGCGGGCGATTCCGAGGATCGAGAAGGCGTGGACGAGGTTTGGGGTGATCTCGAACTCGATCACGGTGTCGCCTAGCCACTCGGCGAGGGGTGCTCCGACGGGCGCCTCCGGTTCGAGGACCAGGATTCCCTCATGCTCCCCGGAGAGGCCGAGCTCCTTCTCCGAGCAGACCATCCCCTCAGAGCGAACACCGCGGATGACGCCCGGCTTGAGGGTCTTGTACTGGAGCGTGTCGGAGTACCCGTCGATCAGCCGGGCGCCGGTCAGTGCCAGGGCGACGGTTTGTCCGGCGGCGATGTTCGGCGCTCCTGTCACCACGGTGAGGCGGTGCTCGCCCGCCTGAACGTCGGCGAGGACCAGTCGGTCTGCATCGGGGTGGCGCTCGACCCGGTCGACGTGACCGACAAAGACGTTGTTCCAGCCCGCGCCAATCTCTTCGATCTTCTCAGCCTCGAGTCCGGCCATCGTCAGCCGTCGCGCTAGCTCGGAGGGCGGGAGAGCCGTGTCAACGAAGTCCGCCAGCCACCGCATCGGTACCTTCATGGGTCGTGGTCCTTTCGTGGGTCGGGGTCGGGGAGATCGTGGAGCGGTTAGACGGCGACGCGGGCGAACTGGCGGAGGAAGCGGAGGTCGTTGCCGGCGAAGGCGCGGACATCGCCCACGCCCTCCTTCATCATCACCATCCGCTCTACCCCGAGGCCGAAGGCGAAGCCGGTGTAGCGTTCAGGGTCGTAGCCCACACCCCGGAGCACCTTCGGGTGAACCATGCCGGCCCCGCCCATCTCCAGCCAGCCGGACTGCTTGCAGACGCGGCAGCCCTTGCCATCGCAGATGGCACAGTCGACGGCGAAGTCGACGCCGGGCTCGACGAAGGGGAAGAAATCACAGCGGAAGCGGATGCGACGCTCCGGTCCGAAGAGTTGGCGGGCGAGTTCCCGGAGCACGCCCTTGAGGTCGGCCATGGTGATGTT
>JAUJMG010000213.1 GCA_030446955.1 Thermomicrobiales bacterium | reverse complement strand
ACCGCAAGAGACTCCGATCCAGGTCCGGATCGAGGCGGAGATATCGATCGACGAACGCCGCCCCGATGCCGGCCAGGCCTCGGGAGTCACCGAGCTCCTGAAGGGCCAGGAGGCGCAGGTGGGCGGCGAAACTGGCCACGTCGATGGCGGACTCTGACATGGCCGCGTCGTCGAAATCGATCACGGCGAGGCCGTCCGGTCCCGTCAAGACCTGGTCGTGGTAGAAGTCCCGGTGCACCGGCTGCCATCGCCAATCGAAGACCCCTCGCCCGGCCTCCACGGCGGCGAGGCACCGTCGCGCTGCCGCATCGAGGGACGGGCAGGCAGCACCTAACCCGTCCACCCGCGCCACGAGCGGGTCCAGCTCCTTCCCCGCGTCATGACGCCGGCCGAGATCCAGGCCCGAGGTGTGGAGGGCGCGCAGCGCGTCGGCGATACGACGGGCCAGGACCTCGTCTCCGTCGAGCAAAGCTCGGCCGACCGGGACGCCCGGGACCTCCCGCTGCACGAGCAGCTTCAGATCCGGCAGGTACCCCACCACCTCGGGCAGGTGCACGTCTGGCCCGCACGCCCGCGCTGCCACGATGGATTGAGTGATCTCGCACACCTTGGGACCACGTTCGCTGGCGAAAGTCTTGCCATAGAGCCGCTCGACCCCAGGGCGGTCAGGTACCCCTTGCAGCTCATAGCGGACGAGGGCGCGCCGGCCGGGCTTGTGCCGAACTAAACGAATTTCGCTTTCCTCCGGGCGCCACCCAAGGAGTTCCTCGAACCGGTCGGCCATCACCTGCGGCTCCAGGAGTTGCGCGAGTTGCGGGAGCGCTGGGTCGACGATCCGCTCCCGATCCGTGGCCGGGCTTTGCCGCGTCCTCCGCGTCCGGAGGCGCTTCTCTGCCAGATCAACCAACCGTTCAACCATCTCCGGCCAGTCCTGCTCCAGCCTGCGGAAGGGTCCAATGGCCAGGCCGAGCAGGGCCCCGGCCTCGAATAGGCGGACGGCCGCCTCGGTTGCCGGTCGTCGCGTCCGGTAGGCGTCCAGGAATGCGGCGCGAGCGTCACCGGCCTCTCTGCATCCCTCCACCGCGCCGGCCGCGGCGAGGTGGGCGAGGAAGGTACCGACATCTAGCAGCGGATGCCCAAGACCCGCCCGCTCGAAGTCAATGAGGGTTATGCCGGAACCCTCCACAAGTACCTGATCGGGCGAGCAGTCCCCATGTACGGTGAGTGCCGAAGGCGCGACCCCTCCGAGCCCCCGCGCAACCTCCTCGGCGGTTCTCCTGACCCGCTGGGCGAGCGGCGGAAGGACAACCGCGACCGCCTCCGCCGCAGCCGCCGTGGCATCGGCGAATGTCGCAACGGTGGACGGGAGAAGGCCCGGACAGGCGGTTCGGTGAAGGTCGGACAGGGTCGCCGCGACCGGCTCCATGGCGGCGATGAAGGCTGGTTCCCCTCGCAGGCCCCAGAGCGGCTTACCCGGCACAGCGGCGTGGACGACCAGGCGCAAATCGTCCAGGTGGGCAAGCGGCTCCGGCGTGGGAATGCCATCACGGCGCAAAGCGAGGGAAAGGTCGCGAATCCAACGTCCCCGATCGTCGGTGTGCAGCCTCGCGAACGCGTCGCCGAGCGTCCCGCCTCGGAGCCGGGAACGCAGCAGCGCCTTGCGGGACGGCTTGTACCGCACCAACTCCGCCGCCTCGATTGCCAAGTCCTGCCCGGCGCCTGGCGGCTGGGTCGCCCGCCATTGTTGGCTCATGATGTCCAGGGAAGCCGCGTCCACCAACGCGGGCAGAGCGAGGTCCAGCGGGTAGATCTGAACGATGGCGCCCAGCTCGGGAATCAGGACCGCGTTGCCTGCCAGCGGCGTGTGGTGCAACCGGCGTGCACGCTCAACCAGGGCGTGAAGCTGCGGCTTCGCCCACAGCCGCGAGGCACGGTCGTCGGCAAACAGACGAAGGTGGACGGGTGCTTGGAACACTTCGCCCGAGCCCCGGTCCAGCAGTCGCAGGTCGTATTGGATCGTCGCGTTCGTCCCCTGCTTGTATCGGATGTAGCAAGGACGGCACGCGTCGATCCCTACCCTGCCGGCCAGGTCGTCTGGCAGGTTCCGGGTCAGCAGCTCGGCAACGGCGCCGCCGTCCAGCGCCGTTCCGAGCCCGGGGAGCGTGGCGTCTTGGGGCGGACAGGGAATCATCAAGAGACCGCCACCAGCGCGGGCTCCTCGGCCGCTGGAGTCACAGCCGAGGAGCCGGCGAACTGCAGGTCGTGTAGCACGCGGTAGCGACCACCAAGGCCGAACAGTTCCGCGTGGCTGCCTCGCTCCACGATGCGGCCGTTCTCGTCCACCACAATGAGGTCGGCGCGGCGAATGGTCGCCAGCCGGTGGGCGATCACGACCGCCGTCCGGCCGCGGAGAAGGTGGTCGAACGCCTCCATCACCAACCGCTCCGCCGCAGCGTCGAGGCCGGTGGTCGGCTCGTCCAGGAGGACGATCGGCGCGTCCTTCACGATGGCGCGCGCGATTGCCAACCGCTGGCGCTGGCCGCCGGAGAGGGAGACTCCGCGCTCCCCAATGACCGTCTCGTAGCCTTCCGGCAGCGAGGCGATGTGGTCGTGGATCCTCGCCGCGCGCGCCGCCGCTTCGATCTCCTCATCGGTCGCGTCGAGCTTGCCGTAAGCGATGTTCTCCCGGATGGTGCTCTTGAAGAGCATCCCGTCCTGCGGCACCACCGCGATCCCGTCCCGCAGCGACTCGAGGGTGAACTCTCGCACGTCCCGTCCGTCGATCTCGATCGTCCCGCGGGTGGCGTCGTGGAGGCGCGGAATCATGCCGATCAGGGTCGACTTGCCCGCGCCCGACGGTCCGACCAGCGCGACCGTCTGACCCGGTGCGATCGTCAGGTCGATGTCCCTCAGGACCGACCCGCCGTCGGCGTAGGAGAACCCCACGTCCTTGAAGCGGATCTCGCCACGGAACCGTGGAGCCTCCACCGGCCCGCCTCGCACGTCGGGTTCCTGGTCCAGCACCTCGGTGATCCGCTCGACGCACGAGCTGGCCTTGCTGGCGCGCTCGGTGAAGCGGGAGATGCGCCGCAAGGGCCGGTAAAAGCTCTGCATGTAGGTCACGAAGACGATCAGCTCTCCCGGTGTCAGCCGACCCGCGATCACCTCGGTCGTGCCGAACCAGAGGGTCGCCGCCATCCCCAGCGCCACCGAGAGCTCGACGCCCTGGTTCAGCTTCGCTCCCAGACGCGAGGCCTGGAGGCCGCTGTCGAGGCTGCGCTGGTTGAGGTCGCGCAGCCGCGCGTCCTCCTCAGGCTCGCGGGCGAACAACTGAACGACCTGGATCCCCTTCAGCGCTTCCTGAAGTCGGGAGGCCAACTCGCCTTCCCGCCGCCGTTGCTTGCGGGTGGCCTGCCGAATTCGGCTGGAGTAGCTCCGCACCAGGCCGAAGATGAGCGGAATCGTGACGATCGCCAGCAGGGCCAGCCGCCAGTTCATGGCGAACATCACGCCCACGAACCCGACCAGGATCACAGTCTCGGACACGAGCGGCACCGCGGAGGCGACAAGCAACTCCCGCAGATTGTTGATATCGCCCGTCAGCCGCGTCAGGAGGTCGCCGGTGCTGCTCTCGTGGTGGAACCGCAGCGAGAGCCGCTGGATATGGGCGAAGAGCTTCCGGCGGACGTTGAGGACGATCGCCTGCCCGACCCGCGACGTGAGGTAGGTCTGGTAGTAGTAGAACACGCCCCGCAGCGCCGCCAGCATGAGAAGCGCCAGGATGGCCGCAAGGAGGATCCGCGTCCGCGAGCCGGCGAGTAGCTGGTTGAGCCATGGGAATGGCGTCTCCAGCGGCTGCCCATTCAAGACGTTGTCGAAGATGAACTTGAGCGGCCAGGGCTCCGCGATGCGCATCGCGGTGTAGCCCATCGCGCAGAGCACGGCCCCGAGCAGCGTGACCCAGTGGCCGGAGATTTCGCCACGGAACCGGCGCATCGCCGTGGCCGAAGCCCGGACCCCGCGCGCCTGGTTCCGCAAAACGTCGATCGGCGTGACCATCCTATCGTTCCTTTCCCGCCGGGCCAGGCAACGCCGAAGTGACCGCCGCCACCGCACGGGCGTTGCCCTCCCAGGTGTGGTGTGCCTGGACATCCTCCTGGCCAGCTCGCCCGATCGTGGCGGCGAGCTGGGAGTCGTCAATCAGCACGGCCAGCGCATCCGCGAGGCCGACCACGTCACCAGGAGGATAGAGCAGGCCTGTCTCGCCGTGCCTGACGCAGTCGCGGATCTGGCCGATGTCGGCAGCCACGACCGGGCGGCCGGCGGCCATGTACTCGAACAGCTTCAGCGGCGAGAAGTAGAAATCGGTCCGTTCACTGGACGGAGCCACCGCGATGTCCATCGCAGCCAGGTAACCGGGGACCGCCTCGTGCGGGACCGCCCCGGTGAAGGCCGTGGCAGCTGAGATGCCAAGGTCCGAGGCAAGGGCTTCCAGCGCCGGGCGTTCCGGGCCTTCACCCACGATCAGCAGATGCGGTGCCGAGGTCTCGTCACGGGCGTCACCGAGCAACCGGGCCACGGCTCGGAGCAGGGACTCCGTGCCGTGCCACGCCTTCAGGGTGCCCACGAAGCCGACCACTGGGCGGCCGGGAGCGATCCCAAGGGCCGCGCGAACCGAAGCCCGCTCTTTGGCACCGGCCGCAAGCCGCTCCGGGTCTACCCCGTTCGGGAGGACGCTGACCCGGGCCCCGTCCACGCCCGCCTCGCCCAGCCAGCCCGCGAGCGGCTGGGAGACGGCGATCACGTGGTCGGCGGACCGCAGGACCGCCTGTTCCAGACCACGCGCCGTGCCGACAAAGGCGAGGCCGCGGAGGGCCGCCTGCTCCTCGGAAAGGGGAGCGTTGACCTCCAGGATGCGCGGCACGCCCAGATCCTGGGCCAGCGCCATCCCGGCCGATCCGAACAGCGCAAACCGCTCGTAGATGACATCGGGCGCAAAATCCATAAGCTGCGGCAGCGACCGGTAGCGCATCGCCGTGGCGTGGAGCAGCGCACGCACCTCCTTGGCCACCACCTCCCCAGCACCGGGATCGGCGCGAAGGAGGTCGACGATTTGCCGTTCCAACCCATCCGGGACGATCTCGATCACCGGAACGTCGAATCCAGCCGGAGGCTCCCCGCCCGCGCGCGCCGCCACGATCAAGACCTCGTGACCGAGGGCCTTGAGCGCGCGGCTCATCTCACGGACGTGGATGGCGGCACCCTTGCTGCCGTGAACGGGCACGCCAAAGTCGGAGCAGATGTAGGCGATCCTCACCGCGCACCTCCCGCCTGGCCCGCGAGTCGGACCTGCATGCGCGGAGTCGCCTCCGTGTTTGCCCCGAGCCTCCCCTCGAGAAGGGCGCGGTAATGGGCGATGTTGGTTCTGAGGTCGAACTTCTCCTCGACCTGCTGCCGGCCGGCGCGTGCAAGGGCATCGGCCCGGGCCGGGTTGTCCGCCAGGAACCGGATCGCCCGCGCAAGGGCCGCCGCGTCGTGCTGGGGCACGATGAGCCCGGTCCGGCCGTCCTCGACCAGTTCCGGAATGCCGGTGACGTCCGTCGACACGACCGGAACGCCGAGCGCCATCGCCTCGATGAGCACGGTCGGGAGGCCGTCACGGTTCCCGTCGGCGCCGATCACGCAGGGAGCGACGACCGCAGTCGCACGCGGATAGAGCTGGAGCAGAGCTTCTCTCGGCAACGGTCCGACCAACTCGACGCGGTCGGCCAGTTCCATCTCTGCGATCAGCGCCCGGAGCCGACCCTCCTGCGGCCCCTTGCCGACGATGCGGCACCGGAAGCGACAGCCTTGGTCGCGGAGAAGCGCGCAGGCCAGGATCAGGTCCTCGAACCCTTTCTTCTCGACCAACCGACCGACGGCCAAAATCAACGGCGGCTCCGTGCCTTCGGTCACCCTCTCAGCAGCGGCGAACTGCTCCAGGTCCAGGCCGTTGTAGATGCGTGCCACCCGCGCCGCCGGCTCGAGATCGGTGAGGTAGGTTTGGTTGTAGTCGCTGACGGTGACCACGTGGCTCGCCTCTCGCAGCTTGCGAGCCAGATCCGCTGGGTCGACACCGTCCGAGTAGATGTCCTTGGCGTGGGCGGTGAAGCTGTACGACACCCCCGCCAACCGGTTCAGGTAGAAGGCGACGGTGGTGGCGCTGGAGGCAAAGTGGGCGTGGACGTGCTCGATGCCCGCTTCGCGCAGGCGCGGCGCAAGGTAACCGGCCTGCAGGAAGCGCTTCACGCCGCCCCAGCACCGTCGGGCCGCCGCGCGACCCAACGTCCAGACAAGCACCCGAAGGTAGCGGAGCCGGTCCCACCCGAAAACCTCCCGGTGAGCTGCCAGAAATGCACCGGCGGCGAGTAGGGGCGACTCCGGCAGGTAGGAGACCGGCGCGCGAACCTTCGCCACGTCGGCGTGGAACCGGCCGTCATCCGGCTTCTTCAGCGAAAAGACGCGCAGGTTCAAGCCCTGCCGCTCGAGCTCCAGGAGCTCGTTGAGGATAAACGTCTCAGAGAAGCGAGGGTACATCTTCAGGATGTACGCGATCTTGGGAGTTGAATTCGGATTCATCGGGAAAACCTCCAAACGGGAATCGGAAGCCGGTGGGCGTCGGCACGCGACGCCGCTCGCAGCGCCGGCAGGTGGTGCGCGCCGGCATTTGATAGCCCCTCGGCACCAAGCAACTTGCTCAACTCGGCCGCGACGGCCGGAACGCCCCCCATCGCCACGGTCCCGCTTGCGACCGGCGGATGGTCGAGAAGGTCCGTTACCGCCGCCAGCAGGCGGCTGGGCGACAGATCGTCCGGGTGGAGCATCCGCACCAGGCCGCGGCGCTCGAGCGCCTCTGCGCGGATCAACTGCTCCTTTCGGGGCGTCACGCGGGGCACGATCAACGAGGGACGCTCCAGGGAGAGCAACTC
>JAUJMG010000212.1:2925-7005 GCA_030446955.1 Thermomicrobiales bacterium | reverse complement strand
GGCTACCGGGCGAAAATGTTGGGATTGACGTCTGAGGCGGCAGTAGTTGCGCTGCTACAGATGGATCAGCCCCTATCCGACATCTACTGGCTGAACATCGCCGATCCCGACCTGCCGTTCACGGCCGTGATCGAGCACACCAATTTCATCGACCCGCAGCAGTACGGTGGCAAACGCTTCGTCTACCTCAGCAAGTATTTGGAACCCGACCACCCCTACTTCTCTCTCTCCGATGACGAACTCATGGAGAGCTACATCCCCTATCTCAAACGTATCAACCCCAATTTCTCTCACTCCTGGATCGAGCAGCGGTGGGTCTTCCGAGCGCGCGCGGCCCAGCCGATCGTCACCCTCAACTACGGGGAGAAAATCCCTGACCATCGCACGCCCCTCGCGAACCTCTATCTGGCCAACATGAGTCAGATCTATCCGGAGGATCGGGGCACCAACTACAGCGTCCGTTTGGGCAACCAGATCTCGGAGCTCGTCCTAAGAGACCTCACGGCAAGCGGGGCCGAATCGCTGCCGTAGCATGGAGCAAGCGTCTCGCGCGAGGACGGGCGCATGCTCAAGGGCGGACGGAGCGAGAACCGACCTCTGGTTCGGGCACACACCAAAATTTGATTCGGCCGTCAGTGGGACGGACGCTGGCTCGAAGGGTCGCGGGGGCTCCCTGCCCCAATCTCAGCAGGCGACCCACAACGACTGTCCGTGCCTAACCTCGTGCGTCAGTCGGCCTTGACGATGTAGGTGGCTGAGAAACGCATAGACAGTCGGCTGGAGTAGGTAGAACGACGGGGCGTCGGTCACGGCGGCGGCGTAGTAATTCAGCAGATCGGTCAGAATCCCTTCCGCGGTCACCGGTTCTCGGGCGAGAAAGGAGACACGCTCCATGACCTCCAAGACCAACGCTCTATTGGCGCGAACCAGTCCGGCCAAGGATTCAACCTGCTCCCCGTGTCCGGGCACGGCAACCTGGCACGCCACTGCCTCTGCTGTATCGAGAGCACCCAGGTGATCGGTCACTGAACAGAGGTATGGGATCTTGTACTTCGCGAGCACGCTTTCCGGAAGGACCACATCTGCGCAGAAGAAAACACCATCCACCAGGTATCCGACCTGGTTCGGCGAGTGCCCTGCAAGGGTCACAACCTCCACCTCGATCCCTTCGACGAGAAGCGATCCCGGCTGAACCACCTCGTCCACAGGGCTGGGGTCGGCGAGCAGAAAGTTCCCGCGGAGCGTCTCCAGAGGATCCGCACCGGCAAAGAGGGTCATCGGCTGAAGGAGCGGGTATCGCAGCACCGCTTCGTCGAACGCCGGCGCGTAGACGCGAGCACCGGTTCGCTTGACGACGGCCGCGTTGCCGCCAAAGTGATCGGCATGGGCGTGGGTGGTTAGAATAGCCACGACCTTGCCTCCCGCCTGCCGTACCGCCTTCAGGGCCTTCTTGGCGCTCGTCTCATTCAGGCCAGCGTCAATAAGAACGCACCGGTGATTGTCGCCCCGCAGTACGCCGATATTCACCCCACCTGGCAACACCGATACGCGATCGCCCAGTTCGACCAACATCCTGCCCCTTGCCCCCTATCATTGGCCGGTTCTACCGACCTTCTCGTTCCGATCTTCGTCCCGTGCATGAACAAGGACCGAGAGGCCCACCGCTATACTCCAGGGCTGTACGGTGACAAAGAAGGAGTGGGCCGCGTGACCATTCGCCATATTGTGGAAGTCGGCCAGTTCGACCGGAACTGGGTCGAGTCATTATTCGACCACGCCGACCGCATGCGCCACCTGAATGCGGAACGGGCCCCCCTCCACGGGCGCATTCTAGCGACACTCTTCTACGAGCCGTCCACCCGGACCCGCCTGAGTTTCGAGTCGGCGATGCTCCGCTTGGGGGGCCAAGTTATCTCAACAGAAAACGCCCGGGAGTTCTCGTCGGCGATCAAGGGCGAGACGGTGGAGGACACCGTTCGGATTGTGGCTGGCTATGCGGACGGCATCGTGATTCGACACTACGAGCAGGGAGCGGCGGGGCGTGCCGCGCTGGCCTCTCCCGTTCCGATCGTGAATGGTGGGGACGGCCCAGGCGAGCATCCGACGCAGGCGCTGCTGGATCTCTACACCATTCGTCACGAGCTCGGTCGTATCGACGGGCTGCGCGTGGCCCTCGTCGGAGATCTCCGGTTCGGGCGTGCGGCCCGCTCCCTCGCCCGCCTCTTTTGCTTGACCCAGAACACAGAATTGCTGTTTGTCTCGCCACCAGCCGTTCCCATGGGCGGCGATGTTCTCGCCGCGCTCGACGTGAGCGGCGTTCGTTATCGCATCGAGACCGACCTCGCTCGTGTGCTGCCCGAGGTGGACGTGGTCTATCAGACCCGGATCCAACGTGAGCGGTTTGCCACCCCCGAGGAGTACGAGGCATCCCGCGGCCACTACGTGCTCAACGAGAACGCCTTCGCCCAACTCGCTCGGTCCGCGGTGGTTCTCCACCCGCTACCTCGGGTGGACGAGATTGCCCCTGAGGTCGACGCTGATCCGCGGGCGGCCTACTTCCGGCAGGCCCACAACGGAGTCTTCGTGCGGATGGCGCTGCTCGACCTACTGCTCGGCCAGTAGACCAACAACGCGCCGCGAGGGAACAATAGGCAACCCGTAGGCTCCCGGTGCTACAGCCTTGGCGTCCGAACGCTATTCCTCCATACCGAGAGATTCAGGCCCCTGGCGGTGGCGCGTGCGCACCCGGCTCCACCGAGCCGCTTCCGCTGATCGGTCATGGAGAATGCTGGTAACCCCGAGCGCACCCACCAAGACGGCAACCACGACAAGCACCTGGACGACGCCGAAGAGATCCGCGGCCGCCGCCGCGAAAAAGATAGGCACAAACGACACCGTATTGGAGATGGTGAAGAAGGTGGCGTAGACCCGGGCGCGGATGTGCTCGTGAGAGCGCTCCTGGAGCATCGTCTGCGCCGGCACAAGGATGAAGGCGTTGCACACCCCCAGGAGGGCCGCAAGCGTGGCAGCGATCGTTGCCTCCACCGCAACGGGCACGTCGCCACTCAACCAAACGACGTCAAGCATAGGTTTACTTAGGGCCAAGAGCAGGAGCATCAAACCGGCCAGCGCCATCGCAGCGTCGATAACCGTGGTCCGTTCGTACCGGTTCGTCACCCTCCCAACGATCAATACTCCCGTCAGCACGCCAAGCCCCGCCGGGCCAACGATGTAGCCGATGTCCTCCTTCGGCAGACCGATGACGGTGGTGATGAAATCCGCGCCGAGCGCGGCAACCATCAGGAACGTGGCTGCGGCCAAGGTCAAATGCGCGATAGCCTTCATCAGGAACGGGTCCTGAAGGATAAAGACAAGACCCTCGCGGATGTCGGACCAGAGCCGCTGCATCGGGTGAGCGGCCCCCTCATCGTGTGCTCGTGGGGGGACGGGTGTCGGCGGCAGGGTCATCACAAGTCCAGCGCAAAGACCGAACAACAGCACAGTCATCACGAAGACAACATCAATCCCTAAGATCTTGATCAGCACCGGGCCGAGCGTGGCGAAGCCGAGCAACTGGGCGGCGGTAAAGGTCAAATTGAACAGGGCGTTTGCGCTGAGAAGTTGATGTCGTGGCACGAGCGAGGGAATAGTGGCGCCCTGCGCAGGCGCGAAAAACTGCCCTGCGATGCCGAAGACGAACGTGCCGACATAGTAGGCAACCAGAATGCTCTCGACGTGCCAGTCCGGACGGATGCTGAGGAAAAAGATGACCGCAACGGCCCGGAGACCATTGACGGTCGCCATCAGAACCCGGCGGTTATTCCGATCCGCCATCACTCCGGCGATCGGGCCAAACAGGACGGAGGGCAAGGAAAAGGCCAAGATGACCAGACTAATGGCGGTGTTCGCCTGGGGCAGGTTATGGATCTCAACGACGTCTCGCACCCGTAGGAGGAGCGCGAAGTTGATGATGTTCTGGGCGGTTTGAGAGATCGCCTGGGCGATCCAGAGCCGCAAGAAGGGACCGTTCTGAAGGACAGCGCGAAATGACTTATCGGAGGCGGCAACCGGATTGGGCGC
>JAUJMG010000212.1:0-2825 GCA_030446955.1 Thermomicrobiales bacterium | reverse complement strand
ATGTCTGCCCCGAGGCGCACGACCGTCCATTCGAACGCGCCACACGGGTGCGGCTTGCGAAGGCGCACCACATCACCGAGGAAGAGTTCAAGAGGTCCGTCATGCATGGGTGAGTCCCAGGGGTACGGCCGCACCAACACCGTCAGCCGATGAGTATACGGCGTCGCCCGATGACATCCCGCCGGGACCCACCATGGCATCATGACGCCTCTCCCGATCCAGATCCCTAGCCCTGTTGGGCGCCCAAGGATCCCGGAGGGGGTGGACGACATGCGATCGGTCCTCGCGGATCGGTTCCACGTTGCACTCTGCACAGGGAGCGGCAAGGGGAACGGCCACGGCCGGTGGATCGAACGTATGGGCTAACGCCCGAGGGAACATTAAGAATCCCCGTCTCTGCCCACGTCCAGGTCGCCAACAAGGGCATCAACATTGACCCAGGGACGAACCTCATTGGGTCAAAGGCGGGGCGCAGGCAGATGGGGGATAGATTCGACGGTCAGCGTTGTCTGGGCCGGCCTCACGGCACCGTTCCGTTTAAGTCAAGCCCGGAATCTTGAGGCCGCCGGTAAGAACGCTCATCTTCTCCTCAGCCATGGCAGCCGCCTTATCCATAGCGTCCTTGATCGCGGCCGAGATGAGATCTTCCAGCATCTCTACATCTTCGGGATCCACAGCGCTGGGATCGATTTCAATGCCATGAAAGGCACGCGAACCGGTCACCTGAGCCGTGACCACCCCCCCACCTGCCGTCCCCTCAACGATCGTCTCCTCAAGCTCTTGCTGAATCTTCGCGAGGCGGTTTTGCATCTGCTGGATCATCTTCATGTTCGGCTGGCCCATAGATCCGCTCCTGTCTGATTTCGCTTGACCTGGCAATTGGTACGGTCCGCGGGCGCGGACTTCACCTCGTCGTCGGGTTCGTCCCGACGCGAGCAGGGCGAGTATAGCAGCGAGGTCACGTCATCCTACTGCGCCGGCCGCGGCCAGTCGCCGGGAACGGTTCTCCTTCCAAACTTCGACGCGGCCAAGCATCTCAAGGGCGTTGCCTCGGGACGCCTCTGTGACGGGGAGGCCATCCAGCATCGCTGCCAGCTCGTCAATGCGCTCCTCGTCCGAGATCGGCTCGACGCGTGACACTACCCGTCCATCGCTCTCGGCCTTCGAAATCCGGAAATGGTCGTCGGCGAAAGCGGCAATTTGAGGGAGATGGGTGATGACCAGAACCTGATGCCCGTCCGACAGCCCCCAGAGCTTCTCGCCGACCACCTGTCCGGACCGCCCTCCTACGCCGACGTCGACCTCGTCGAACACCAGCGTCGCCGTCGCGTCCGCGGTCGACAGGATGGACTTGAGGGCAAGCATGAGGCGGGCGGTCTCACCACCGGAGGCCACCTTCCCTAACGGTTTCAGCGCCTCCCCCGCGTTCGAGGCAAGGAGAAATTCCACTCGGTCCACGCCGGTTTCGTCGAACGCTACACGGCGCTCGGGAGCCTGATGGCCGTCAAACGGTGCTCCGATCTCGTCTTCCACCTGGGTGATCTGGACGGCAAATCGGGCTCTACCCATATTCAGCTCCCCGATGGCTGCTTCAACCGCCTCGGCAAGCTCGTCCCCTGCCCGGCGGCGGGTCGCGGACAGCGTTGAAACTCTTCGGCCAATATCGAGGAGAAGATCCGCCTCTCGCTCCCGGAGCGTCTCCACGCTGGCGCCACTTCCGGTCAGTTCCCCCAACTCCCGTTCGGCAGCCGCACCGAACGTGAGCACCTCCTCGATGGTCGCTCCGTACTTCCGCTTGAGCGCCTTGAGGACATCCAGGCGTTCCTCGACCACCTCCAGCCGGGCGGGATTCGCCTCGATGCTATCGCGATAGGCACGCGTCTCTGCCGAGATGTCCTCTAGCAAGTAGACCAACTCTTCGGTCCGTGACGCGAGGGATCGCGTCGCCTCATCCACCCCAGAAATATCGGCCAGGTAGGTACTGGCCTGCCGGAGCGCAGAGAGAGCTGGAGTCGGGGCAGCAGCATCAAACGCGTCGTCCTCTCCGGCCATGAGCGCGTAGGCGGCGGTAGCATCAGCCGCGAGCCGTTCAGCGTTAGCCAGGACGGAGCGCTCCGCCAGGAGTTCCTCTTCCTCACCGCTCCTCAGGGCCGCGGCTTGGATCTCCCCCACCTGGAACCGCAGCAGGTCCACGCGCTGCTCCCGCTCTCGGGCATTGCTGACAATCTCGGCAATTTGGCGCCGGACGTCTCGCAGATCCTTGACCACTGCTGCGAGCTCTTGCCGGACAGGGTGGAGTCCGGCATAACGATCCAAGATCTCAAGATGCTCGGCCGGTCGCAGCAGGGACAGATGCTCGCTCTGGCCGTGGATATCCACGAGGTAAGCCCCGATACGACCAAGCATGCCGGCAGTGGAGGCCCGACCATTGATCCGGGCAGTGCTTCGTCCAGAAGCAGCCACGTCGCGGCTAACTATCAGCAGTCCGTCCTCTGGTTCAACTCCGTACTCGGCGAGCGTGGTCGCAAACTCCTCTCGCTCGATGAGCTTGGCAACGTCGAACGTGGCCTCCACTCGGGCCAGCCTCGCGCCTGTACGGATGACGTCACTGCCCACCCGTTCGCCAAGGACGGCGCCAAGGGCATCAATAAGGATGGATTTTCCGGCCCCGGTTTCGCCCGTAAGGGCATTGAAGCCGGGCCCAAACGTGACCCGCAGCTCGTCGATGATGGCAAAGTCTTTGATAGCAAGTTCGAGCAGCATGGCTGGCGTCCGCCCGGGCGCGGCCAGCGCCCGCTTTACAGATCGTCGCGTTTGAGGAAGCC
>JAUJMG010000211.1 GCA_030446955.1 Thermomicrobiales bacterium | reverse complement strand
ACGTGGTCCAGATCAGGACCATCCCTATGAGGAGCCCTGCCGTCAGTTGCTCCAGCGTTGTGAGCATCCGCCACGAGGCGGGTTGATGGCCGACCGCCTCGGTCGTAGCCAGGCGGCGGGTGAGGGAGAACCCGGACTGCATGATGACACTCCTTATGCTGATCAATCTTCGGGTTTTCATCGGTAGCGGCACTTGCCACGGTCCCCAGCCTAGGGTGACGGGCGAGGCAGCGGCATCGTCAAAACGACGTAGTCGGACGACTTAATCGCCTGCAGCCAAATCTGTACCGCCTTTGTAAGGGTCGGTGAGGAAGGACGCAACCAATCTGCTGTCCCCATCCCGTGAGAGACCGCCAGCACCAGCCCAGGGGTGTTCCTCCGCCGGCACGGCTAGCTCGCCCCATTTTGAGTTCGATCCTTCATCCTCACGGGCCGGAGGCCCGACGACCTTCCACAGTGGACCCTCTTGCGCACCTCCCTGATGTTCCGCGGGAAACTCGTGACGGAACCGTGACACCATGGTTAGCGTCCGGTGACAAGGCACTCCTACCTTAGGTCATGGCGAATACGCCCTCGATCGAGACTCAAGGAAAGGAACGGTTACCGATGGCACGCATACTCTCCACGGCGGGGCTGGCACGAATCAGCGCCCGCAAACCGTGGCTTGTCGTTGGGCTCTGGGTGGTGCTGCTAGTTCTGGCCGGCATCGCACAGGGTGGACTGAAGGACGTCGTCACCACCGAGCAGACCTTCACCAATAATCCCGAGTCGGTTCGCGCCACGGAACTCCTGGAGGAGCGCCTGCGCGGTCCGAAGCCGGTCACCGAAACGGTCATCGTCCGCTCTGAGACGGCCACTGTCGACGATCCCGCCTTCCGGACGGTTGTCGACGAGACTGTGGCTGCGCTCCGCGACATGAACGGCGTGGTCTCGTCGGCCGCGAGCTATTACGAAGCCCAGGCCGCAGGCAACCCTGCCGCGGAAGGGATGGTTTCCGCCGATCGCCACGCGACCGTCATCCCGGTTACGCTGGCCGGCGAGCTAGATACCGCGACCGAGCATGCTCCGGCGTATATGGAACTGGTCGCGGCGCAGAACCGCGACGGGTTCGAGGTCCTCACGGTCGGCGATGCGAGTGCCGCCGAGGAGTGGGGCAGGATTGCGCAGGAGGACCTCGCCCTTGGCGAGGTCCTCGGCATTGGGGTCGCGCTCGTAGTCCTGGTCGCCGTCTTTGGCGCTCTCGTCGCGGCCGGCGTGCCGATCGTGCTGGCCCTGGTCTCGATCGTCGTCGCCCTCGGCCTGACCGCTCTTGTCGGGCGCGTCTACGAACTCTCCAACATGGTCGAGAACATCATCACGATGATCGGACTTGCCGTCGGCATTGACTACGCCCTCTTCATTGTCGAGCGGTACCGCGAGGAGCGGTGGCGCGGACTGGCCAAGCGCGACGCGATCGAGCTGGCCGGCTCCACTGCCAGCAAGGCGGTGCTCTTCTCGGGGGTCACCGTCGTCATCGCCCTGATGGGCATGTTCTTCATCCCGACCAACATCTTCCGCTCCATCGGCCTCGGCGCCATCCTGGTTGTCTTCGCGGCGATCCTGGCCTCCCTGACCCTGATCCCCGCCATGCTGAGCCTGCTCGGCGACAAGGTCGACTGGCCGCGGCGGCGCAAGTACGACGAGATCGCCGCCAAGCAGCCGCTCCACGACAGCGAGACCATCCATGCCGGCTTCTGGGGGCGCATCACCCGGGTTGTGATGGCCCGGCCGGCGATCAGCGCGGTCCTGGCGATCGCGCTCCTGGTCGCCGCCACCCTGCCGCTGATCAGCATCCGCACCGGCCAGGCCGGCGTCGAGTCCTTCCCGGACGGCGAGGTCAAGCACGCCTTCACCATCCTGGAGCGGGACTTCTACGCCGGGATGGTCGCCCCGGTCGAGATCGTGGTCGATGGCTCGGCCAACGATCCCGCCGTCAAGACCGGCATCGACGGGCTTGTCGCCACCCTGGGCGGCAACGACCTCTACGGCCCCGCCACCGTGACCACCAACCCCGCTGGCGACTTGACCCTGGTCTCGGTCCCGATGGCGGTCGATCCCAACGAGCGCGCCGCCCAGCAGGCAATCTCCGACCTCCGCGAGGACGTCATCCCGGCGGCCTTCCAGGGCGCCGACGCTGAGGTGTTGGTCGGCGGCGGTGCGGCCTTCGCCGCTGACTTCAACACCCTGGTGGCCGACTACACCCCGCTCGTCTTCGCGTTCGTGCTCGGCCTCAGCTTCCTGCTCCTGCTGGTCGTCTTCCGCTCCATCGTGGTTCCGATTAAGGCGATCCTGATGAACCTGCTCTCGGTCGGCGCGGCCTACGGTCTGATCGTCCTGGTCTTCCAGCACGGCGTCGGGGCCGACCTGCTCGGCTTCCAGCAGACGCCGACGATCGAAGCCTGGTTGCCCATCTTCCTCTTCAGCATCCTCTTCGGCCTCAGCATGGACTACCACGTCTTCCTGCTCAGCCGGGTCAAGGAGCACTACGACCGGACGCGCAACAACGGCGAGTCCGTGGCGGTCGGCCTCCAGGCGACGGCCAAGATCATCACCGGCGCGGCGCTGATCATGGTCGCGGTCTTCGGCGGATTCGCTTCCGGCCGCCTGGTCGCCCTGCAGCAGATGGGCTTCGGGCTTGCGGTCGCGGTCTTCCTGGACGCCACCATCGTCCGCTCGGTCCTCGTCCCGGCCGGGATGGCCCTCCTCGGCGACCGCAACTGGTACCTTCCCAGCTGGCTCAGCTGGCTGCCGAACCTGAACGTCGAGGGCGCTCCTGCCCCAGCTCCCGCGGCCTCCCTTGAGCCCGTTCCGGCCCCGGCTCCGGCCCGCCGCCCGGTGACGGTCCTGGAAGGCCTGGGCGGCGACGACTAACACCATCCGATCCGCGATCGACGAGGGGACGTCCGCAAGGGCGCCCCCTCTCGCGTTGCCAGGGAGGCCGGTCAGCTAACTTCGCTCGCCCGGTGGCCGGGAAGGACAGAGCAGGTCCCGATCATCGAGCATGCCGAACGACCATGCGAGCGGCCTCGCATGTCGCCCAGCAAGCACGACCCGCCCTGTCGATTCCCTAGGTGCCCATTCGACAAGGACGTAGAACCCGGCCCCCGCCAAGCGGACGGGCGCCGTGCTCCCACCCACGCAAGGAGGCACTCCGGATGCGCAAGATCGTCGTCAGCACCTTCCTCTCCCTTGATGGCGTTATGCAGGCCCCCGGCGGCCCCGGCGAGGATCCCGACGGCGGCTTCGATCAAGAAGGCTGGTCGGTCAACTACTGGGACGAGCGCATGGGCCAGATCATGACCGACTTCATGGGCACTCCCTTCGACCTCCTCCTCGGCCGGAAAACCTACGAGATCTTCGCCGCCCACTGGCCCCACGCGAGAGAAGACGAGGGCGCCGGTCCGCTGAACGCCGCCACCAAATACGTCGTCTCCACCACCCTCGCGAGCGCCGACTGGTCCCCCTCGGTCCTGATCAAAGAGGATGTCGTCGGACAGATCACCGACCTCAAGCAGCAGGACGGGCCGGACCTCCAGGTCCACGGCAGCTCACGGCTCATCCAGACGCTGATCGCCCACAACCTCATCGACGAGTACCACCTGTGGATCTTCCCGCTTCTGCTCGGCCGTGGGAAGCGACTCTTCGACGAAGGCGTCATCCCCGCCGGCCTCCGCCTCATCGACACCCAGACATCAACCACCGGCGTCATCATCGCCACCTACGAGCCCGCCGGAGCCATCCAGCACGGCTCATTCGCCCTCGACCAGCCAGCCGCGGAGGTCGAAGGCCGCCCCGAGTTAGGCACGGACGGACCAGGAGCCGCCGGGTAGTCACCGGAAACACCAGCGCCGGGGGCATGCTGACCAAGCTCGTCCGTGTTCCAGGCAAGGGCGGACTGCCACGGACCGCAATCGCCGTTGTTTCGTCGCAGGCCGGCGAAGCGGGTCTACCTCGTCGACGCGGCCAGCCGCTCGATCCGATTGTCCACCTGACGCTCATATGGCAGCAGAAAACGCCGGACGCTGCAGCTGCCCCGGACGAGGGATCCACCGGCCCGCCCACCGCGACCCGCGCGTTCACGCTCGTCGCCGCCGACGGGATGGTCCTGGCGAGGGCCAGGGGGAAAGGATCGCCGCACGTGCCTCCATGCCGCGCCCTTGGAGGCAAAAGGGATGACGCCGTCCGGGTTCCCGACGTGGCGGCCAGCCGCGCTGGAGGCAGGCATTCCGCCCTCTTGGCAAACGGCAGGACCGATCGCGAGGATGGGTCGGGGACGCGTCCCCGACCCATCGCGCTACCTGGACCACGGCTGACATCAGACCTTGACCACGATGTGCAGTTCGGACGCGGATTCACCTCACCGGCGATAGACGGAGACGTGACGGCGGCTGGCGGCAGTGAACGGCTCCTGCTGCCATCCGCTCCAGCGATGCGCGAGACGGAGCCCGGCGATGCGCGCCATAAGGTCGAGTTCGCTCGGCCAGGCGTACCGCGTGACGATCGGATAGAGACGAACGCCCTCGCTGGAGAGGACGACGTGGCTTTCGTCGAGGATCTGGGCCACTGGGTCATGGCGGCCGACATCCAGCCGCACCTCGCCGACCTCGATCCGTTCCGCGTCCACGTACTGATCGTCGCGCAGCCGCGTGAGGAAGGTGGGCACGAACGCCTCGACCACGAACGTGCCGTCGGCGGCGAGATGCGCGGCGACGTTCTCGAAGCAGCGCACCTGGGCGTCTTGCGTCAGCAGATTGAACAGCGTGTTGAACACAACGAAGATCAAGCGGTAGGAGCCCTCCACCGGCACATCCGCGAAGTCGCCGATAGTGACCGCGATCTGTTCGCCGCCAGGCTTCGCACGAAGCTTGGCCACCATCGCGGGCGAGATCTCGATGCCATCGACTCGGATTCCCTGCGCCGCGAGCGGCAGCCCGATGCGGCCGGTGCCGATCGCCAACTCAAGCGCAGGCCCACCCCCCGCCAGCTGCTCGAGGAAGGCGACGGTCTCCGTCTCGTCGCCGCGGAGGGAGTCGTCGTAGGTTTCGGCGACCTCTTCGCCAAAAGCGCGGAAGGGGTCGAAATCCTTCATCGTCCGCCCTCTGTCATCTGCCAGGTGCGAGATCCGCACGCAGAGCGAACCGTACCCGGCGTATCACCTCGACCAGGGAGGCCTGTCGCAGCGCACCGCCCCCGTCTCTGTGCCAGGCTACACCACCTCGTCCCGCTTGCTTGGACCGTCAACGTTCACGAGAGCGGTCAGTTCCGCCGGTCACGTAACCCAATCCGGACATCCAGGACGAAGGTTCGGCCGGACGGGAAGGCGGATCGCATGAGGAGTCTGGCAAACGACCCTATCTGAGACAGCCTCCACGCTTAGGCGGCAGGTGCAACTTGTTCGCAAAGCTGAGGTTCATCACTCATCAGCATGTGAGAGAGCAAACGGGCCGTCTGCTGCGACGGCCCGTGGGTGTGAGTAGAGTGGACTAGAGAACACGGGGCTTTGTTGGGCCCCGCGTTCTCTAGGTATCGAGCGAGGGCGTCCTAGCGGACGTCGAACAGGACGGAGTAGCTGGGGTCGGCCACCCCGTCGACCGTGAAGTTGAGCTGCCAGGTGCCCGAGGAGAGGTCGGCCGTGCTCAGGTTGAAGACGTAGCCGCCGAGTTCCTCGTCGTAGCGGAAGTCGGCGTCGGGGTTGGCGTTGCCGCTGTCCTCGACCAACGCCGACGCCGTCCCGTCCAGGTAGGTCAGCCCAGCCGCATTGACAACGATCGCCCCCGACGAGAGGTTGCTGCCCGAGGCGTCGCAGAGCTGCAGCTTGATGGGCACCGTGGCCCCCGCCTTGTGCGCCTTGGTCTGGTCATAGAGTGGGCAGGCAACATAGCTCGGGGCAAGGGGCTCCTCATAGTCGTAGGTCACCTGGACATCGAGGAAGGTGGGGGCGCCGTAGTCCTCGCCGCGGATCGCCAGCACGTTGGTCCCGGCCACCAGCAGGCTGTCCGGAGCGGTGAAGTTGATCCGGTTCTCATAGCAGTAGCCCGACGTCGCGTAGCCAATCTGGACGCCGTTGAGGTAGACGGTGGCGTTGTTGTCGATGTTGCCGAACACGAGCAGGTTGTGGGCGCCGGCGGGCAGCTCGAACGTCTTGCGGACCAGGATGTCGGTGTTTCCTGGCCACTCCGTCTGGACATTGGTTGTGTTGTTCCACCAGCACACGCCGCTCGTCGTGCCGAAGCCGGCCGCACCGGGCAACCAGGCGGAGTCGTCGTACCCGACGGCCTCGAACCCGGCCCCGACACCGTGATCAACCACCTGGTAGGTGTAGCCGCCTTCCATATAGGAAACAGCGGTGAACGTCGTGCCATGGGCCTGGACGGCCCCGCCGGCGAGGGCGAGCAAGCCAAGGAGGGCCAGAGCCCAGACGCGAGACCATCGAGAGAGCACGCGCGTCATTGACGCATCCTTTCACTATCGCCCGCCACCCGGCGGGCAGCCGAAGACAAGATGTGGCCCACCGGGTGCAACTCAGCCGGCCGCTGGGACCCACGATTCGTCGCATCTCTGATGAGCGAAGGCGAGCGATCGGAGCAGTACTGCAGCCCTATCGTGCGTCACGGCCCGGCCGCGCACATCCGCACAGGAGCGTATTCGGGAGAGAAGCTCCGCCGCACGCGCCTACGTCGCGTGCGCATCTGAGAGCGATCTAGGCGCGGAGCAGGAAGCGGGGGCCGGGTCTCGACGGGGCGCGGGGTCGGGACAAAGGCGGCAGCGAAACGCGTAACATGAGAATCGTCGGCAATCGCTAGGGGTGGTCCGTCTCGCTGCCGTACGGCTCGTACGGCAACGGCGGCAGTTCGGCATTGACAGGGACGCGGTAGCAACAGGACGCGCAGCCGTCGTAGCCGAAGATAGCTCCATCCCGCTGGTACCAGCGGAGACCCTGCCCAGCGTGGATCGGGAAGGAGGCAGCATC
>JAUJMG010000210.1:5158-7034 GCA_030446955.1 Thermomicrobiales bacterium | reverse complement strand
TTAGCACGTTCTGGACGCTGGTCAGGCTCTGCCTGGTCTCCGGCACGCCAACCACCATCACTTCGAAGACCTTCTGTTCCTCGAAGAGGTTGCCGACCTCGATGCCCGTCACCAAGGTCGCTGCCGCGCGGCGGACGTCACCCGGTTTGAGGTTGTGCTGCTGGGCGGCAACCGGGTCGACCTCGATCTCCAGTTGCGGCTCCTGGGCCTGCAACGCGATCCGTTCCCCGTCGAGGCCATCGATCCCCATCAGGACCCCGTGCACTTCTTCCGCCTTGGAGCGGAGGGTGTCCAGGTCCTGTCCGTAGACGCGGACCACAATGTCGTCGTCGGCCTGCACCGATCGGAGTTGGTCCTGAGAGTAGGTCAGCACCTCGCGCTCAAGGCCGGGGTAGCCACCGACCACCTCTTCGATGGAGGCGAGCGTCTCGTCGTAGTCGGCACCGCCGTCGATGCTGATCCAGACCTCGCCGGCGTTGATCCCCGTCGCCTGGCCAGAGGTGATGGCCCGCCCCACGTGGGCGCCGACGTTGCGGACTCCCGGGAGAGCGCGGAGTTCGGCGCTGACCCCGGTGGTGATCCGGTCCATCTCCGGCAAGGACGTACCTGGCGCGCCCCGCCAATGGATGAGGAGGTCTCGCTCCTTGAACGCCGGGAGCAGAGACTGACCGGCGGCCCGATCGACGAACGGGAGGATGGCCAGTGCGGCCACCAAGCCGATTCCGACGAGCGCGTAGGCCCAGGTCGGCCGGAAGGCGATTCGGGCGAGGAACCCCTCGTAGCGGCGCCCGAGCGATCGCACGATTGGGGACTCGCGACGCTCGATGGACCGGTTGGAGAGAAGCAACCCGGCCAGGACCGGGGTCACGGTGAGGGCGACGACCATCGAGGCCAACAGGGCCAGTGCGTAGGAGAGGGTGAGCTCCCAGAAGAACGCGCTGTTCATGTTGCCCAGGATCTCGAAGTCCACGTAGAAGAAGATCGGCAGCGCCACCAGGAGCACGATGAGGGTCGCGTAGACGATGGCGCTGCGGACCTCAAGAGATGCCTCCAGGATCACCGCCGCCGTCGACCTGCCGCCGCCCTCTTGCCGGTGCTGTCGCAGGCGCCGCACGATGTGGTCGATGTCGACGATGGCATCGTCGACGATGGCGCCGATGGCGACCACTATTCCGGCCAGAATGATGGCGTTGAACGTGGTCCCGCGCAGGTAGAGGACGAAGCCGGCGGCCACCAGGGAGAGGGGGATCGCCACGGCGCTGATCATCGCGACCCGCCAGTCGAAGAGGAAGGCGCCGAGCAGCACCACCAGGAGCAGGCCGCCGAGAAGCAGCAACGTGGCGAGGTTGTCGAGCGCCGATTCGATGAAGGTCGCCGGCCGGTAGATGGTGGTGTCCATCTTCACACCGGGAAGACCGGACTGGAGGTCGGCGAGCGTGGACTCCAGATCCTCCGTCACCGCCAGCGTGTTGACCTCGGGAAACTTCTCGATCACGAGCATGAGGCCCGGATCTTCGGTGGAGATGTCGTCGCCGATCAGCGGCTGGTGGTCTTCCACCACCGTCGCCACGTCGCCGAGGAGGGTGCGCGGCAGCTCCGCCGGCGCCGCCGGGCAGTTGCCAGTGCATCCCTCGATGGGCACCTGGGCCAGTTCCTCCGGCGTGTTGATCGCCAGGATGTGCTGGATTCCGAGCCGCTGGTTGGGGGTGTCAATGAACCCGCCGCTGCCGGGCACGGACGCTTCCAGGAAACTCAGCGGCGACACCCAGAGCGCGTTCCCGGTGGTCGCGATGACCTGGTCCAGCGTCACGCCGCGCTCGCGCAACCGCGCTGGGTCGACAAGCACCTGGAGCTGTCGTTCCCGCTGGCCCCAGAT
>JAUJMG010000210.1:0-5058 GCA_030446955.1 Thermomicrobiales bacterium | reverse complement strand
GCAACCGCGCTGGGTCGACAAGCACCTGGAGCTGTCGTTCCCGCTGGCCCCAGATAGATACGTTGGCGACGCCGGGGACGCCCATCAGGCGGGGCTTGATCGTCCATCGGGCGAGGACCGACATGTCGATCGGGGACAGCTCGGTCGAGGAGAGCCGCACGATCATCACCCGGCTCGTCGCCGACAGGGGCTGGATCATGACCGGCGGCTTGGACACGCGCGGTAAATCGCGCCACTGTGTCAGGCGCTCTTGCACCACCTGCCGGGCCCGCAGGGGGTCGGTTCCGGACTCAAATCGCATGACGATCCGCGAGAGCCCAACGAGGGACTCCGATTGGATCTCGTCGAGAAAGGCCACTCCGTTGAGCAGGTTCTGCTCCAGCGGGACGGTGATCAGCTCTTCCACTTCGACCGCCGACAGACCGAGAGCTTCGGTCTGGACCTCAACGGTGACTGGTGCGAACTCGGGCAAGGCGTCAACGGACGCGTCCTGAAGCTGCCTGACTCCGAAGACCATCAACGCCGCAGCCAGAGCCACGACCAGGAGTCGGAGCTTCAGGCTTGAGCCAACGATCCAGCGCATCATTGATGTGAACCCTCCTCCACTTGGATCGCTAGGGTTGCGGTCCCAGCAGGTAGGCCGTGGGCTAGATCTACCCCCGGCGGTGGTGCAAACCAACTCCTACTCGCCAAGGTCGGACGGTCCGCTGCTGATTTCATCGTCCAACTGAGAGAGATGTCGGCGTTTTGCGAGGGACCACGAAAGAGAAGCGTGCGCCGCACCGTGCAGGGAGCGGCACATCGATGCCGGGCGCGCAGCTTGTCGGCGGTCGCTGGGGGGGCGAGTTGGGTGACGGTCGGCTCTTCAGGCCTGGAGGCGACGGATTGCCTCCACTCGTTGGGCAGAGGCAAGCCAGACCAGCGTCTGTACCAGTGCTCCATACCCCACCTACCCTTTCCTCCTGTCGTTCGCTGCCGCTGAACCCAATGGCCTCTTCAGCGCTGTTGCTCGACCTTGACCACAATCGCGCGCTGGTGAACAGGACCTCCTTGATGTCGTCGGTCCCATGCCTGGTCGCGCCGTCCGAAGCACCGGGATCCGGCTGACCAGTCCAGCGGTCGTGACGTCGAACTGGACGGTGCCATGCTTGATCTGGTCATCCGGACGCGGCTGGGGTCCGGGTCAGGGGGACCGCCAGGCCCAGTGCCGCGGCGGGCAGGACAGAGCATTGGATTGTCCCGGGTCTCGGGAACTGGGAGCCCAGAAAGGAAGAGTGGCGGGAGGGCCGCACGAGGGACGCGCGTTTGGTATGGTGCGCGTCACCGCAGGGCGTGTCCTCTGGGCTCGACCAGCGGGCGCGAGGCGGGTGGGGGGCATCGGTGGAAGGGTGACCCTGCCCGCCTCGTCGTGCTCGCCCCGGTGGGGCTCGGCTGGGAGGCGCAGCATCGCGCGGATGGGCCACAGGGTACCTCCAGACACGGAGCGGCACGCCAAAACCCGGCTAGGCCGAATACGGCCCCAGCCGGGTTCGCGATTCACTCCGCCTGGCGCATGGGCGAGCCATAGAGACGGCGCCAGGCATCATCGTGTCTGAGGTGGATCCACGCTACCAGGTGGTAGAGCACGCGGAAAGGGGGAAAACACCTAGTGGGACGTCAGGCGTGACACAGGGGTGGCAGGGCGGCGGCGAGGGGTGGTCGTCAACCGTGGGATCGTCCCGGGGGCGGGTCCATAGATTCGTTCTGGAGTGCCGTCCTGATCGACTACCTGATGGCAGACCTCAGGATCTCGGCGCTTGCCCCGTCTCCACCGGGCCGAGGGGCGGGGCGAGGAGCAGGGCGTCGACCCGCTCGCCGGCCTGGTAGGCGTCTGCCCGGGGCGGGATGACCAGGAGCGCATTGGCGCCGAGGAAGGAGGCAAGGCGGGAGGACGCCTGGCCCCCCGTCGTGGCCGCCACTAGCTGGCCGTCCGGAGTGACCCGGACCGTCGCCCGCTGAAACTCGATCCGGTCCGTCGGCGGGGTGTCCTGGGCGAGGAGGACGGGGACCCGGGGGCGGTCGAAATCTCGCCGGCCGGCCATCGTCGCCAGCGCCGGGCGGATGAACAGCTCGAAGGAGACCAGCGCCGAGACCGGGTTGCCCGGCAGGCCGAAGAAGAGCACCCGCCCGTCCTCGCCCGCTGTGGCGAAGTTGAGCGGCTTGCCGGGTTTCATGAAGACCCGCCGGAAGTGGACCGTGGCCAGCTCGCCGAGCAGCGCCTTGATCAGGTCCAGCTCCCCCATTGAGACACCGCCGCTGGTCACCACCACGTCGCTGGCGGCAATCCGCTCCGTGAGCAGGGCGCGCAGCGCCTCCTTCTCGTCCGGCGCCTTGCCAGACCAGACGACCTCCGCCCCTTCGCCCCGCAGCGCCGCGACCAGGCTGAACCGGTTCGAGTCCCGGATCTGGCCCGGACTGACCGGCTCTCCCGGCTCGACCAACTCGTCGCCCGTTGAGAGGACGCTGACCCGCGCTCGCGCCCGCACCGGTACCGGATTTCGGCCCAGCCCAGCGACCAAGCCGATTTCTGCCGGGCCAAGCATGGTGCCGGCCGGCAGGACCAGGCCGCCCCGCCGCAAGTCTGCCCCCACCTGGCGGATGTTGTCGCCGGGAGAGACGATCTCCTGGTGGACGATCACGTGGTCCTCGGCCGGTTCGGTCGCCTCCACCCGGACCACCGCATCCGCCCCCCGCGGCAGTGGTGCCCCGGTCGTGATCCGGACCGCGGTGCCCGGCGTCACCTCCACGTCCGCGACGTAGCCCGCCATCTGCGCCCCGATCACCTCCCGCCACGGTGACCCGTCGGCCGCGACGACCGCGAAGCCATCCATGGTGGCGGCCGGGAACGGCGGCACGTCCTCATCCGCGACGAGATCCTCGGCGAGCACCCGCCCCGCCGCCTCCGCGATCGGCACGGATTCGATGCCCAGCGGCTGCGCGTGGGCGAGCACCGTCGCCCGCGCCTCGTCGGGCGGACGGAGACGGTCCAACTCCGTCTCTACCACGGTCGCGGTGGAGCCTTGAGAGGGATGGGGCTGATCGATCACTGGGTAGATATCCTCCTGGATGGGGGCACGGGCTCCGGGGTCACATGCGACTCAACCGCATCCTAGCACGGCGCCGCGAGCCGGCCGGTCAGGGCATGGTGGAGATGCTGACGGCGTAGGGCGCGACCCCGTGAAATCAGCCCTGACAGCCGAGGACGGTGCTCGGTGCCAGCATCGGGAACCCGTTGACGGATTCGTATGCAAATGCATATGCTTGTCGACAAGTGGAGGAAGTGATGAACGGGCGGACGGAATTGCCGACGGCGAACGGGCAAGGCGTAGCCCTCCTCGACGAGGAGTTGCGGCGGCTGGCGGACCATGCGGTTTCGCTGCCCCCGGCCCAGTCGAGCAGTCAGCGGGCGTTCGACGTGATCCTGCACGGGATCATGACCGGAATCTTGCCTTCGGGGAAGCGGCTGAAGGAGATCCCGCTCGCGACGGCGCTCGGCTTCGGCCGCACGCCCGTGCGGGAGGCCCTGATGCGGCTTGAGGCCGACGGATTCGTCAAGAGCGAGCCCCGGCTTGGTATGGTCGTGTCCGGGAACACGATCGAGTCGCTCTCGGAGATCTACGAGGTCAACGAGGTGCTGGACGGCTTCTCAGCCCAATTGGCCGCCCGCTATGCGCGGCCGTCTGACCTCACAGCGATGAGGGCGGTGCTAGCCGAGTTGGCAGTGGCGACGGAGCAGCACGACATCGTTCGCCTGCGGGAATTAAACTCCCGGTTTCACGAGTTGATTCACATCGCGGCCCGCAACAACCAGCTCCGGCGGGTCCTGCGGCACCTCCTGAACCTGATCCGACTTTCTCCCGTGAGTGCCTATGCGGTTCCGGGCCGCGCGGAGGCATCTCTGGCCGAGCACCACGCCATTCTGGACGCCATCGCCGAGGGGGACGAACAACGTGCCGCCGAGCTGGCCAGCGACCACAAACGGCGCGACAAGGAGGCCCGGCTCTCACAGATGACCACGTCCGCCGACTACTTCTGATGCCGTCGCTTCCCGATCCGACCGACAGCAACAAACGACTGCGCGTGTGGAGGGGCTCTGGTCGATGACAACCATCACGGCGGCGACGGCCCAGGTGATCGCGCGGCAATCGCCGAGCCGGCTGAACACCAGCTACGGCGACGCCCTCGACGTTCGCGAGCGGGTCATCGTCACGCTGATGACCGACGACGGCACGGTCGGACGCGGCGAAGCATCCCCGCTGCCGTTCTTCACAGGGGAGACCGTCGCGAGCATCGAGGTTCAGCTTCGCCAGCACCTGTTGCCGCTGGTCGTCGGCTGCTCCCCCTTCGCCATCAACGCGATCCTGACTGACCTGGATCGGCTGCCGGAGAACACGAGCGCAAAGGCCGCCATCGACATCGCTCTCTATGACCTGCAGGGCACACTGCTCGACCGGCCGGTCGTGGACCTCCTTGGCGGGTCGGTGCGAGACCGCGTGCCGATCACCTTTCCGATCGGGATCGATCCGGTCGGGGAGGCGGTGGTGACCGCGGAGGCCGCGGTTTCGCGCGGCATCGGGACGCTCAAGCTCAAGATCGGCCGCAACCCGGAGGCCGACGTGGAGCGGGTCCGCGCGATCCGGGCGGCGGTCGGTCCCGCGGTCAAGCTGCGGATCGACGCCAACGCGGGCTACACCGCGCCGGTCGCGATGCGGCTGATCGATCGCCTGGCGACGGTGGATCTGGAGTACGTCGAGCAGCCGGTTGCGTCCTGGGATCTCCCCGGGTTGGCGGCGGTTCGGCAGGCGACAGGCGTGCCGATCATGGCCGACGAGAGCCTGCACAATCTGCGGGACGCTGTCGAGCTGATTTCCCGGCAGGCGGTCGACATCTTCGCCATCAAGCTCATCAAGACTGGCGGCCTGACGCAGGCGCGGGCTATCGCGCAGCTCGCCGCGGCTCACCGGATCGACCTCGTCGTGATCTCGCCGTTCGAGACCCAGATCGGGGCGGCCGCGGGCC
>JAUJMG010000209.1:3338-7063 GCA_030446955.1 Thermomicrobiales bacterium | reverse complement strand
GCCTCGGCAGCCTGCATCACGTCGGCTGTCACCCCTGGCGGCGCATCGATCACGATTGCCTCGCCGGTTGCGTCGTCAGCGACCAAGTAGGCGTTGGTCTCCAGCGGTCCCGCCACGAAGCTCCGAATGGTTAGCGCCATGCTCCTCCCCCGTTCACCTCACGTATCTCGCGCCGCAGCCTACCACGGGAACGTGACCTGAACCCGAGCGGTGACCGGCCGCACAAGGCCCCGCGTGGCGCCTCTATGTCCTGGTCCGCCGCCGGTTTGGACCTGTCCTGCCAGGTTTCCCGCCGAGCCGCGGCTAGGGTGACTTGTTCTTGGGGCATGGGCATAAATGTTGCTGACATCCTATGGCAACGAGGGCTGCGCGGATGCTTGCCCTCCAGGAGATCAGGGCAGAGGTATGTGGGAAGAGCAGGGGAACTCCGTGGCGGGTGAGCGGGTGCTCGTGGTGGATGATGAGCCCTACATCGTAGAACTACTCGACGAGTTACTTGACGACGAGGGTTACCACGTCCAGCGTGCCAACGACGGTATCACCGCGCTGGAGGAGATCGATCGGCAGCCGCCCGACCTGATCCTTGCCGATGTCATGATGCCCCGCCTCGATGGTCTCACGCTGGCCGCTCGCCTGCGGGAGCGGGGTGACGACACGCCGATCATCCTGATGAGCGCCGCCGTCACCCCGCGTGACTCCTCCTACGCGTTCATTGCCAAACCGTTCGATATCGAGGAGATGCTCGGTCTCGTCGCCGATATGCTCCAGGACCGCCCGAACGCCTAACCCTAACCAGGTCCTCAGGAATGACCGCGGCGGACATCAACTTCGGCCGCCTAGGATCGCGCGGAGACTGACGCTGACTCCGGCGCGATCTCTGCTTGGGCTTCCATGATCTGCTCCCCTGCCGGCTCGGTTTGCCCGTCAGCCGCGGCACCATCGTCGGTTTTGCCCTCTGTTTCCGGCGGCGCTGGAACCACGGCGAGCGGGTCCATCCCTGCCGCCCAGACTTCCTCCCCGTCCGGCATCGGGACAACGCCTACCCCGAGGCGCCCGAGGAGTGAGGCGCACCAGGCCGCCCTCCATGGTCGAGGGTCGACCGGCTGCTGTGGCGCATGGGAGTCCGACCCGCACGAGATCAGCAACCCACGGGCTGCAGCCAGATCGCGGTAAAGCGCCGTCTGCGCGTCCGTGTAGGATCGATAGTGGGCCTCCAATCCATCGATTGGGATTTCGGCCAGCATCGCATCAAGGTCCGCCTCGGTCATCACCCCGACCGAATCGCTGCGCCCCGGATGAGCGATGAGGCAGAGGCCGCCGGCCTCATGGGCGGCGGCGACCACCTGTCCCAGTGGTACGTCGGCTGAGAACCCCCCGCCCAACTCCGTGACCAGTTCCGCCGCCTCCTTCAGCCCCTTAGCGTGGCCATCCTTGATTGCGGCGGAGAGAACGTGGAACGGCCACATCGGCCGTCCCTCCACGATCTCCCCTAATGATGGCAGCGCTCGGCCGGACGCTTCCAACCGCTGACGGGCGTCCTCCGCCAGCCCTTGCAGAGTCGCGTCCTGCTCGGCAAGGACGGCCTGGAATGGAACTGCCGCCCCATCGCCGCGACTGGGGTCAATGCCGTAGACCAGCAGGTGCCACTGGCGATCGGCCCAGCGGGTGGTGACCTCGACGCCCGGAATCACGTAGACACCGCGCTCAACGCCGAGTCGCATCGCGGCCGGTACCGAGCGCTGAGTGTCGTGGTCACAGACTGCGGCAACCCGGAACCCGTTGGTCGCCAGGTAGTCCAGCAACGCCTCCGGGGTCCAAGCGCCGTCACTGGCCAGGGTATGGAGGTGCAAGTCGACAGCGTCGAGGGGATCGAGGCGAGGCGGGTGAGCGCCGGCGACGGCGCCATCTCCAGCAGGCTGCACGAGCGGAAAACTCCTCAATGTGACTGGCGAACAGCACCGGCAGCGCCGGCATCCCTACCGGCGTCGAGTCTAGCCTACGGTGCAGCTTGCCGCCTTGCCGAACCCCGGATGCATCATCCACCCAGCATCCTGCTGGACGATTGCGAGCGGGCCAATGGAGCCCTGTTGGGCTCTAGTCGTACCCCGTTCGCTGGCTGGAGCGGTCCGGGCTCCTCGCCCATCATCGCGTGGTTGTCGGTGACCTGGTCATCTGGACCGTCCTGCACTCTTGTCTGAGGCTGTGCACCTGTACTGCGTCGTCGATCCTTGGCGCTGGTAGCGCCCCGATTCCCGGCCCTGTTCGGTATCCTGCTCGCTCACTAGGGCGGAGACTGGAACGGGCAGGTCCATCAGGGTGAGGGAAAGACCAATGCGCTACGACGACGGCCGGTTCCTGGCCGGACCGAATCGTTTCGGAAGCGGCCCCGCCGCAGCGCTTCGTGTCGCGCTGGATCCGGGCGAGGGCGGCGAGGTCGTTGCTGGCCAGCTCGTCGCCGCGGCGGTCACCTCTCTGGCTTCACAGCAGGAGTCCGGTTCCCCAATGGTTCTGGTCGTCGGGGCCCGGTCCGTCTCCCTGGGCCTCCCCTGCCCAAATCAGGCGAGGGCACGCCGCCTTCTCCGCCTGATCGCGGCAGAACTCGGGTTTGCTGAGGCCGCCGTTGGCCTCCTTGATCCGGACGACCTCGATCCACTACCTGACTGGAGCGAGGCCCCCCGTCCGGCACGGGTGCCCGTGGTGGCGATTACCGGCACCAACGGCAAGAGCACCACGACCCGCCTCCTTGCCCGCATCCTTCGGGAGGCTGGATCCACGCCGGGGGTCACAACATCGGATGGCGTCTGGATTGGGGAGCGCCAGGTGCTGGAAGGTGACTACACAGGTCCGCAGGGAGCCGAGCGAGCGCTGGCGGAGCAGGGAGTCGACATTGGGGTGCTCGAGGTTGCCCGCGGCGGCATCCTGCTGAAGGGCCTCGGCGTGCCCCAGGCGGATGTCGGCGTTGTGACCAACGTGGCCCCGGATCATCTCGGGTTGGATGGTGTGGAGACGCTCGAGGAACTGGTCCACGTCAAAGGCGTTGTCGTTCGGGCGGTTCGCCCCGGTGGCACCTGCGTCCTCAATGCGGCGGATGCCGCCACCCCGCGTCTCCGTCGCCAGGCTCCCGGCCGCGTCATGCTCTTCGGCTGCGAGCCTGATCTCGTCCCCGTCCAGGAGCACCTCGCGAGGGGTGACGAAGCCCTGCTCCTTCGCGATGGGCTGATGGTCTATGCGCGTGGCGCCCATGAGGAAGCCATCCTCCCCGTGGCTGAGGTACCGGTTGCACTCGGCGGCGCCGCGCGGCACAACATCGAGAACGCGCTCGCGGCCGCCGCCGCGGCGCTCGCGTTGGGCGTGCCCCTTGACGCCGTCCGGGACGGACTGCGTGCCTTCCGGTCGACCCCGGAAGAGAATCCGGGGCGCCTCAACGTGTTTCGTCACCAGGGGCGGACCGTCGTCATTGATTTCGCCCACAACGCCCACGGCCTCAGCGCGCTGCTGGATGTCGCAGATGCTCTGGTCCGCCCCACAGGTGGCCGCGTCCTTGCCGTGATCGGCACGGCTGGTGACCGGCGAGACGAGGACATCACCGCGCTCGGGGAGATCGCCGCGCGCCGCTGCGCCAATCTCGTGGTCAAGCGGACGGAGCAGTACCTTCGTGGCCGCTCGCCCGACTCCTTGCTTGCCCTCTATCTTGACGGTGTTGCTCGCGCCGGCCTCGATCCCCG
>JAUJMG010000209.1:0-3238 GCA_030446955.1 Thermomicrobiales bacterium | reverse complement strand
GGTGGGCGATCCCGGTGGCGGGGAGGAGGAGTGAACCGACTCTTGCCTCCGCCGCCCGGCCGTGCCACCATCCCGGTCAGATGGAACCCGCTGGCGCGGCGGGCACGGCCGGATGGGGGAGGAGAGCAATGTCCGAGGCGGGCGGCGGGAGCAAGACACAGACCGATGTGGGGGCGCTGTTCAAGGCGTACGACATCCGTGGCGTTGTCCCGGACGACTTGACTCCGGAGATTGCCCACAAGGTTGGCCGTGGCCTAGTGGCCTTTCTGCAGACCGACATCGTTGCGGTCGGGCGCGATATGCGCGTCTCCGGGCCGGCGCTCTCGGCCGCCTTGATCGAGGGGATCCGGGACCAGGGGGCCGATGTCGTCGACGTCGGCCTGGTCTCCAGCGACGCGCTCTACTTCGCGGTTGGCAAGTTCGGCTACCCGGCCGGCGCGATGATCACCGCCTCCCACAATCCCGCCGAGTACAACGGGATCAAGATCTGCCGCGAGGAGGCGCGACCCCTCTCGCTGGAGGAGGGCATCGGCCAGATCCGCGACTTCGTCCTGGCGGGCGAGTTCCCGGCGCCCCTCGGCGGCCGCCGCGGCAGTGTTTCCCAGCGCGACGTGCTTGACGCGTACGCCGAGCACGTCCTGGGTTTGATCGACGCGAGCAAAATCCGCCCGCTCAAGATTGCCATCGATGCCGGCAACGGGATGGCGGGGGAGACGGTGCCGCGCGTCTTCAAGCATCTGCCGTGCGAGGTGGTGCCGCTCTACTTTGAACTAGACGGCTCCTTCCCGAATCATCCGGCCAACCCGCTCGAGCCGGAGAACATCAAGGATCTGCAACGGGCCGTGATCGAGCAGAACTGCGACCTGGGCGCCGCGTTCGACGGCGACGCCGATCGGGTCTTCCTGATCGACGAGCGCGGCCAGTTCGTCGGCGGCGACATGACGACGGCGATGGTCAGCGTCTCGATGCTGGGGCGCAGTCCCGGTGCCGCCATCGTCTACAACCTGATCTGCTCGCGCTCCGTCCCGGAGACGATCGAGCGCCTCGGTGGCCGCCCGATTCGGACCCGCGTCGGCCATTCTTACATCAAGGCCACGATGCGGCAGGAGGATGCCGTCTTCGGCGGCGAGCACTCCGGTCATTTCTACTTCCGCGACAACTGGTACGCCGATTCAGGCCTGATCGCGCTGCTGACCGTGCTCCAACTCGTCTCGGAGGCGAACCAACCGCTCTCGGCGGTCCTCCGTCCTCTGGACACCCGGGTGCGCTCGGGCGAAATCAACAACGAGGTGGCCGACCCGCCGTCGGTGATGTCAAGGGTCGAAGCCACCTACCGCGCCAGGGGAGCTGAGATCGACAAGCTGGACGGCCTCACCGTGGAGTTCCCGGACTGGTGGTTCAACCTCCGGTCCTCCAACACCCAGCCCCTGCTGCGCCTGAACGTCGAGGCGGACAACCCGGAGCTGTTGCGCCGCGGTACCGAAGAGGTGCTATCCCTCGTTGTTCCCGCCCCCTAGGCGAGATTAACCAAGGAGAGGGGAGTGCCGCATGCGCCCGGGTCACCTGATAGGGAGACGATGGTGGGGGTGAGCGAGCCGGTGGAGGATCCTGAGCGGGTGCGCCGTGTCGAGGGTGAAACAGCGGCGTTCCCGCTCCGCGCTGCGTCCGGTTTCGTCGCCGGCCCCTCCTGGTCACCGCTCTCAGCGGGCACGGCGCTCACCGTCGTCAAGCTGGCCCCGGACGGCTCGGAGGTGACCCGCTACGCCGGGACGGTGATCGACGCCGCCGTCCCGGACCCCTGGATCGCGGTCGAGGCGTGGTGGGTCAAACGACGGGTGGAGATGAACGGCCTCGCCTTTGAAACCGGGGACCGCCTCCTGGAGTTTTTTTCACCGGCCGATCCCTTCAACGTCTTTGCCGTCATCGCCCCGCAGGGCCACCTCCGCGGTTGGTACGCCAACGTCACCTACCCAACGGAGCTTGACCCGCGCACCGATCCGCCGACCCTGACCTGGCACGACCTCTATCTGGATGTCGTCGCCTTGCCCAGTGGGAGCTACGTCGTGCGCGACGAAGACGAGCTCGCCGAGGCGGGGCTTCTTGCGGCCGATCCCAGCCTCCACGCGTCGATCCTTGCCGCCGCCGCTGAGGTACTCCGCCGGTTCGCAGCTCGCGCGTTTCCTTTCGATGAGAATGCTGTTACTCCTGGTTGATGACCGAGGGTGGACCGGACGTCTCTCAGGAGGTCTTGACCCAGCTCCATTGAATCTCCTCACGTCCAGGCGACTACGCTTCCAACCATAGGTCGCCCCGACGGCCTCTCTTGGGTGCGGCGAGCCGTGGGGGAACATCCACCCTCGCCTCTTCTCCTGTCAGGCGCCTCCCGCCACGATGACCATGGGGCGAGCGAGAGTTGAGGGAGATGCGGCCTTGTCGGGAGCACCGGGTCAACCCGTCTACGGGCTAATTCGACCGGCCGTCCGCTTCGCTCAGTCGCCCGCGGAGCGCGCCCTTGAGACCAGTAAGAAACTGGCTCGCCGCGCTTGAATCAGGAGGTAAGAGTCGTCTGACCCCACGTGGTACACTTGTGCCCAACAGGGGGAGTAACCCACGCCCCGGGTTCGGGGCGGACCTGCCGTCGTCAGTCCGAGCGTACACGCTCCGGCGGCAGAAGCGCGAGACCCTTCTCGCCTGGCCAGACCCTGGCTCATCCGTTTGGATGCGGCCGGGGTTTTTGTGTACCCAGGACCGCAGAGAAGAAAGGGGTTCTCCGTGCTCGACGACCTGCTCGATGTGTTTGATCGTGATCGACGCCACGGCGCACGCAAGCGCGGCCTCGGTGGTCTGATTCGGCACCTGATCGGGAACGACGATCGGCCGTATCGTGATGACCACCGTCGCGGTCGACGTGAGCACGATGAGGACCATCGGGACCGTTGGTTCGATGACCGGGACGACATCGGGGATCGCCCGAGGCGCCATCGCCGCGGAGTTAACTTCGACCTCGACTAGATTCCCGTTCTTCGACCGGACCAGCTCATCGTCGGCGATCACCACTGTGACTGGTACAGGGGGGCGTGCCCGGCCACGCTGTCGCACGTCCCCCTGCTCAAGACGAGCAGCTGAGAGACCTCGACACTCGTCGAGTTCCTGCTCCGGGGTTTGCTCCGACGGTTCAGCGTCGCCATCGCGGCTCTCCTCATGCCAATCACCGTGGTGGTTGCCTGGATCAGGGCTA
>JAUJMG010000208.1 GCA_030446955.1 Thermomicrobiales bacterium | reverse complement strand
GCTGTCGCCGAGCAGGACGGTGTTGAGGCGGATGCGGTCGCGGCTGCCGCGGAGGTCGTCGGCCTGGGGGTCGCGTATCGGGCTCCGGCGCACACGGTCGCCACCAGCTGGGGCTAGTGCTCCTACCCCCCGCGCCCGAGGTCGGCACTCATCGCGCCGGGCCCGGCGCGCCGGCGCCGGCGCCGGCACTCCTCGACGAGGTCGGCGGCCTTGTCCGCAGAATCGAAGAGGCGGGGCGCGGCGCAACGGGCGGCGGTCGGCATCGCGACGCTCCTCTACTCGGTGTCGTCCGGCTGGCAGAGTCGGCAGAGGTAGCTCCGGCCTAGAGGCAGCGGAGCGCCGCAGTACCCGCACTCGGGGGCGTCGCTGTCCCCCTGTAACTCCGGTAACTCCGGTAACTCTCGGTCCAAATCCTCCTCCCACAGGCGTGGAACGTAGGGGGGAAGCGTTACAGGGAGAGTTACTGGAGTCACTGCAGGAGCGCCGGACGCCGGGGTGTAGCGTCCTGATCTGCCAACCACTTCCCCGGCCTGGTCCATCCGCCGCAGCATCAGCCGGACCGATCCCTCCTTCTTTCCCAGCGCCTCGGCCACCTGCTTGGGAGTAAGTGATTCGCCAGCGTCCACCAGAACCCGAAGCACGGCGACGCGCTCCTCGCTCAGCCGGTACTCCGCCGCGTCGCCGAGCAGGTTCCAGCGGCACGTCACGGCGTCGAAGGCGAGGGCGTGGTCGGCTTCGGGCACATCCCGCCCGCGGACGTAGAGCGTGGCATCGGCCCGACTCGTCTCCCGCCGCAGCACGAGGATGGTATCGGCCGCGCCGGCGATGCCGGTGGTCCCGCTCACCATGTCGAGCGGGTCCTCGGCGTCCGCCTTCCGGGTGTGGTGAACGACGACCAGGGCGACGCCATGCGCATCGGCCACCGTCTTGAAGGCCACCATCGTGGCGTAGTCGGCCTGGTAGAGGCTGCCATTCGTCGGCTTGTCCGACCGCAGGCGGGCGAGGGTATCGATGACGACCAACCGGGCGTCCGGGTGGCGCCCGAGCCAGAGGTCGAGGTGGAGCGCCGCCCCGTCGTCGAGGGACGGCCACCGGATCGCGAGGTGGAGGCGTTCCGGCGCCGGCTCCCCGTCCAGGAGGATGCGGAGGCGTTCCTGCAGGCGGCGTTCCGTGTCTTCCAGGGCCAGGTACAGCACGTCCCCGCCGGCAACGGGGATCTTGCCGAGCGCCACGCCGCCGACGGCGATCGCCGCGCCCATCGCCAGCACGAGCCAGGACTTGCCCTTCTTGGGCGCCCCCACGAGCAGGGTCGCGCCCTCGGGGATCACCCCGTCGACGGCCCAGCGGGGATCGGGGAAGACCTTGGCCATCAGGTCGGCAGCGGTGAACGTGGCCGTGCCGGCGACCGCCGCGGGGGGGCGCCAGGCATCCGGGGTGACCAGGCGGCGCCGCAGGTCGTCGACGGGATCGAAGACCGCCACCGGCTCAGCCAACGCGGGCCACCCTCTCGGAGGGTGTCATGCCGGCCTCGGCCATCAGGACGTCAAGGGCGGTGGCGAAGCGCTCGACGCCGAGGAAGTCCCGCACGAACGAAAGGGCGTCGCCGGCTCGGCCGCACCCCCAGCACTTGTACAGCTGCTTCTGGGGGTGGACGAAGAACGAGGCAGTCTTGTCTTCGTGGTCCAGGAAGGGACAGCGACCCTTCATCTGTTGCCCTGCCTGCCGGAGCGGAGTCAGTGAGTATTTCTCCACGAGGATGACGAGGTCGACGCGTGCCTTGACTGCGTCCACGTCAGGACGGCGATCGGGAACCGAGAGGGGCCAGGGTGGAGCTTCAGGGCGATGGCGGAGGCGCTGGCAACGGGCAAGGATGGCATTTGCGTCTTCCACGGCCGCGAGCAGGTATTGCCGGGACTCTTCGACGAAGGAACGGCTGGCCGGCTCGTCCTCGGCGTCCTGGTTGAGTTCTGCCAGTTCATAGAGGATCAGTTCAGCCTCAGTCATGACGGTGGTCGTCGGAAGGTAGCGGAACCAGTTTTCTCGGGGTTCTTGGAGGGCGGTGCGGGCGGGCCGTGGTTGCGTTATCATGCCTGTCGTTCTCCCAACCGCTGCCCGGCGTGTTTGGTCGCCACCGGGTGGGGGTTGCTTCTTGTCTAAGCTGCTTCACCGGCGAGCAGCCGGTCGATCGCGTCCTTGGAGACCAAGAACCGGTTGCCGATCCGGATCAGACCCGGCAGCGTTCCCCGTCGGGCCTCGTCGTAGGCGAGGGAGCGGGAGATCCCGAGAACCTTGGCGGCCTCCTCGACGTTGTAGGTACGCCGCGGCGCCGGTCGGTCAAATACATCACCCGCTCTACTGGCATGCGCCGCAAGCGGATCGGTCGCGGTCACCATGTCTGTCCTCTACCTCCTGAAGACGCTGAGTGCTTCTCGTCTCCTTGCTTGAGGCCAGAGTACAGTCTGTGTTGCTGCGTGTAAGACCTATTGTTGGTTTATCTTTGCGTTGCCAAGCATCAGCACGGAGGTGGCATTACCAACCCTTTTGGAGGCAGGAGGGTTGTCTATCGTCGAGCTGGCCGGATTCGGAGATACGTCTCGGCTTCCGGCACCCGTTCAATCAGGCGCAGCCGGTCCTGGTTGAACTGCTGGCTCGAGATAGAGCCATGTTGCCCCATAGCGCTGAACACGTCGAAGATGCTGTCCGTGGTGGTTGCGCCTGATGCGACCAGAAGCCCGATCGCCCACGTCCGGATCGCGACCCGGCGCTCCTGGACGTTCGCCACCCCTCGGAGGCGTTGGTCCCACCGCTTCTCTGCCACGACAATCCCGTTGTAGAGCGCAGCGATCACCCCCTGAGGCGGAAACGGCAACGCCACGGAAACGAAGACATGGGGATGAGTCGCGGAGACTTGGGTTCCGAGGACGTGCGACTTCATAGATTCTTCGCCGTCCCGAAAATCGAAGGCAATCCGCACCGTCACCGAATTGGCCGGCCTCGGCGGGTCCGGTTCGAAACCCAGTCGCTCCTGCTCAGTGATCCAGGGCCCGTCGATGTAGTCGCGCAGGCGCTTCTCCACGTTCTCACCGGTCCAGGCACTCGAGAACACGAGCATCTGGACATGCGTTTCGTGGCCGTGGACGAAGGATGGAAGGAAGGGGCTGTATGCCCTTGTGCCTGCCCTCACCAAGTAGGCGTCGCGCATGCGAAAGCGGACACCGCCGAACAGGATGTCCTGGATCCATGGAAGTTCGCCCGCATAGCGATCCAGGAGGTCGTAGTAGGCCCGCCGGAACATCTGCGCTTCCTCGCCACCCTTCGGGAGATTGCCGACGACTCGTCGTCGCCTCAGGATCTCTTTGAAGACGGCACGAGACTCCTCAAGGTCCCGAACCACCTCTGGGCGGCAGCAGCGCCAATAGAACTCGCCGTCGATGGTGTCCAGGTCCACATCGTCCAGGTGCCGCCAGAGATCGTTAAGGACGTCCAGGACCGTCTCTCGGCCAACTTGTGCCGGCTCTGGCTTCGCTACACTGTCCATGCGCCGGCACCTCCATGCCCGCGTCATCGCCCCGGCCGGTCCCACGGCGCGGGGCGCTCTTTTGGTCACATCTCGGTCACAAACGAAACATCACGAAAGCGCAGCGGGGGAGACCGTGCGGACAAACGACGCTCAGATTGTGGACCACAGCATACGGGGGAACAGGAGAACGTACAGGGGATCAGGGGCGGCCGGGAGGATGACTTACTACCTGACTGAGGAAGAAAGCTCGGAATAGCGACGACTGTCGCGGACCGACCGGTCGTTGACAGGGAGGCAGCGTCGCGCTTAGGGTCGCGGCGCATCCGGCACGAAGACCCGGCCCAGCACCGGGCTGGTGAACTCCGTCGCCAAGCAATCCATGTAGATCTCGTCCCAGTAGCGGCCGCCCATCCAATGACTCTGGCGGCGGCGCCCGAACTCCCGGAAGCCGGCCTTCTCGTAGACCCGCCGGCCGGCCAGGTTGTACTCGTACGCCGTGAGCATGACGCTGTGAAGGCCGAGGGCCGTGAAGGCGTAGTCGAGCACGAGTCGGGCCGTCTCCGTGCCGTACCCCTGCCCTCGCTGGGCCGTCTCGCCGATCAGGACCCCGAACTCGGCACTGCGGTGGCGGTGGTCGATGTCTGTGAGGTAGGTCGTGCCGACGGCGTGCCAGGAAGCCCGGTCGTAGACCGTGAAGAAGGCCATGCTCTTGGCCGCCGTCAGCTCGGCGTAGGACGCCTCCTCCTGCTCAAGCGTGGTTGGCTGGGGGAGGGCGAACGTCCGCGTGGTCGCGACATCGTTGTGCCATCGGTGGTAGGTCGAGATCAGGTCGCGCCGGAATGGCCCCAGCGCCACCAGGTCGCCCTCACGTTGATCGGCGGGCGCTCGTCGCGTCGCTCTTCCACAGGCGCCTCCCCACTGATCCCCCGACGACCCGGGCGGCATGATAATAGTCGACTGCGCCTGCGGGTCGCCTCCCCGAAACAGGCGGTCTCCGAACTAGGGCCGCCGTCACCGAACTGAGATCGCCCGTCGTCGTGCCGAGCGGTCCGTCGGGGAGGCCGCGCCGGCGCCATCTGGCGCGGAGGAGAGGAGTGCGATTGACGATAGAGGTTCGCCCCTTCACGGTGGCGGTGCCGGAGGCGGTCCTCGCCGACCTGCGGGATCGCCTGGCACGCACCCGCTGGCCCGACGAGATCGCCGGCGCCGGATGGGCCTACGGCGCCAACCTCACCTTCATGCGGAAGCTCGCCGCCTATTGGCGGGACGGGTTCGATTGGCGGGCGCAGGAGGCGTTCATCAACGCCTTCGCCAACTACCGCGCGGATGTCGACGGACTCAACCTCCACTTCGTCCACGAGCGCGGCCAGGGGCCAGATCCGCTGCCACTCCTGCTCGTCCACGGCTGGCCCAGCTCCTTCTTCGAGATGCTCGAGCTCGTCCCGCTGCTCACCGACCCGGCGCGCCATGGGGGCCACCCCGCCGACTCCTTCGACGTGGTTGTGCCCTCGCTCCCCGGCTTCGGCTTCTCCGACCCGCCACATCCCGGGACGAGCGCCCGCGAGTTGGGCGGGATGTGGGTGCGGCTGATGGAGGGTTTGGGGTACCCCCGCTTCGGCGCCCACGCCTACGACATCGGGGCAAGCATCACGAGCCGGCTCGCGCTCCACCAGCCCGAGCGACTGATCGGCTACCACACGACCGAGCCGGGCATCCCGGCCCCGGACCTCGGCCCCGGCGCTCCGGATCCGTCGGAGGCGGAGCGGGCCTACCTCGCGCTGGTGGAAGAGTGGCAGGCCGAGGAGGGTGGCTACATGGCAACCCTGCGGACCCGGCCTCAGACGCTGGCCTACGGCCTCAATGACTCGCCGGTGGGCTTGGCCGCCTGGATCGTCGAGAAATGGCACGCCTGGACGGCCCCGCCGGACGGCGACCTGCTGACGCACTTTACGAAGGACCAGCTGCTTGCCAACGTCACGATCTACTGGGTCACCGAGACGATCGAATCGGCCAACCGCTACTACTACGCAGGGCCGGCCGCTGGTGCATCGCCGGCACCACCCCCGCGCCTCGGGCTCGACGTGCGCGCCAACGTGCCCGTCGGGGTGTCGCTGACGGCGACGCAGCCCATCGAGCGGGCGCCGCGGGAGTACGCCGCGCGCGTCTACCCAGACATCCGGCGGTGGGCGGAGTTGCCGCGGGGCGGCCACTTCGTGACGCTGGAAGAGCCGCTGCTGCTGGCTGACGCCATCCGGGCATTTTTTCGTGACCTACGGTAAGCCGACCGTTGGAGAACCGCGCGTCGCCTGAGCGTGAAGCGCACTGGGTCGAGCAGGCGGCTTTCGGGCTGCCGCGGGTGCAATCCGGCGGTCTCGTGGAGTGCAGTCACCCAATCAGGTACTTGCACACGAGCCCAGGCATGCTGGTGGCCCTGCCGTGGCTCGCAGCCGCGCTGGATCGCAGCCTGTCGTGGGGGGGCCCGGTCGGAGCCATGGGCTCGGTTCCCTGGTGATCGGACCCGTGCCACCGGGGCGGGACCGGCGGGCGGGACGACCAGGGGAGACCGGCGATGGAGCTACTCGAATAGCAACTGAGGATGCCGGCTGTCCTGGTGACGGCCGTCCGCAATTGGCCGGGCTGATCTATAGTCCTCGACCTTCACCAATCAACATGAGGACCTGGGTGCTGCGCTTCGTGGCGCAGCACCCAGGTTGTGCAGGTCGTGGTTCTCTCTCGCGAGCTTAGACTCCGCGTCGTTCGGTCAGCTTGGAGGTGCCGATCAGGCCTGCCAGGCTGGCAAGGCTGAGGGCGACGAGGAGGATCACCACCCCGTTGCCGTCGATTGCGTCGGTGGCTGTCCCGGTGCCAGTGCTCGGCAGGGCCTTGACCGGCTCTGGGGCAGGCTTACCCGTCGTCGGCTTCGGCGTCGGGGCCGGGGTCGGCTCGGCCGTCTTGTCGCTCGGCACGCTCTTGGGGTCGCGCGGGTCGCTGCCGGCGTCAAGCTCCGTCGCGTCGTCGACGCCGTCCCCATCAGAGTCGGCCGCCAGGGGGTCGGTCTTGAAGACTTCCAGTTCGTCGCCGTCGCCGAGGCCGTCCTCGTCAGAGTCGGCCGCCAGGGGGTTGGTGCCGAACTCGCGCACCTCGAAGCCGTCGCTGAGGCGGTCGTTGTCGGTGTCCGGGTCGAGGGGATCCGTGCCGGTGGAGGAGCCCGGCTCGAAGCCAACCTCAGCGAAGTCGGTCAGGCCGTCACCGTCAGTGTCGGGGTTGTTCGGGTCCGTCCCGAGCTCGCGCTCCTGGGCGTCGGACAGGAGATCGCCGTCGGCGTCACCGCCTGGCTCCCCCTGAGGGGCGCTGGCAGGATCGAGTGGGTCCGTCCCCTCGACCACCTCCCGGTTGTCCCCGAAGCCATCGCCGTCCGTGTCGTAGATATTCGGGTCGGTCTTGTAGGTGAAGAGCTCGTCACCGTCGCCGAGGCCATCCTCGTCGGTATCGAGCTTCAGTGGGTCGGTGCCCCACCCCTCTGGACTGGCCTCCGCGCCGTCGGAGAGGCCGTCGC
>JAUJMG010000207.1 GCA_030446955.1 Thermomicrobiales bacterium | reverse complement strand
CTACCTCCCCGACCATCTCCGTCCTTCCCGTCGCACCCGGAAGTGCCCGAGCGGCAGTGGTTCGTTCCATGGTGGGTACCTTGCACCCTTGAGGGCTGCAGCGCATCGGTGACGCCACCGACGAACGGGTCGGTGACAGCAGCGGTATGGGCCTAGGTGCTGGCACGGAGGCGCGCGGCACGGAGAAACGCGAAGATGTGGCATGGGCACCACCGTCGTGATCGTCGACGACAGTGACGGCTTCCGCTATTACTTGCGCGCTCTTCTTGAGTCCGAGGACTTCGAGGTCCTGGCAGAAGCGATCGATGGCTCCTCGGCCGTCCCGCTTATCTTGGGACTTTCGCCGTCTCTCGTGTTGCTCGACGTCATGCTGCCCGACATCTCGGGCCTTGTCGTCGCCGATCGATTGGCATCCGTCGGGTACAAGGGTCTCGTCGTGCTTGTCTCCAGCCGGCGAATACCGAGATCCGCTGTCGAAGCGGCCCCAGTAGCAGGGTTCCTGCCCAAGGAATCGATCTCGGGCGAGACGCTGCGGCGATTCGTGGACATCGCCGCATGACCGCTACTACGGCTGCCCGCGACGGTGTCGGTCGAGGCTCTCGCCTCGGGCCGCTCGTTGCCGTGAGCCTCGCCGGAGTGGCGCTGGCCGTCTACACATCCTTCTTCATGAGGCTGGCAGTGCCCCATTTTCCGGCTTTCGACCGCTGGCAGGGGTTCCTCGCCGTGTGTTCGTTCGTGACCGCCGGCGTCATCAGCCATCGGCGCAATCCAGACAGCCGCACCGGCACCCTGATGGTCGCCGCCGGGATGGGCCACATCATCGGTCAGTTGCAGGCGGCGCCGTCAGAGAGCGTGCGGTACATGGCCATCTGGTTGGGCGGGGTTCCCCATCTCCTGCTCGCCCACCTCGTGCTGACCTACCCGTCGGGCCGGTTCTCTTGGTGGCTCGACCGGTGCACGATCATGGCCGGTTACGTCCTCGTCTTCGGGTTGGGTTTCCTCTTCAACGTTCCCGCTGCCGGAGCCCAGATGTTGTGGGCGGGCGTGGCCATCACCGTCGCCGCGGCGCTCCTGACACTCCGTCGCTGGGCCGTGGCCAGCCAGGCGCGGCGACGGGTGCTGCGGCCCCTGCCCTTCGCCGCGCTGGTGTTGGCCTTGCTCGCCACGAACAACGCCATGACTGCCGCCACCTTGACGTTCGAAGCCGATGTTCCCGACAGGGCCACGACCGGGCGGATCCTGGCCTTGGCGACACCGCTTGTGCCGATCGCGTTGGTGATTGGCTACGCCAGCACCCGACGCCGCCGTGGGGGCGTGGGGGAGCTGGTGATGGAGCTCGGCGAGATCACCGAGGCCGGCCACCTCCGGGATGCCCTGGCCCGGGTCCTGAAGGACGACACCTTGATTCTCGGTTACTGGGTAGCGGACCGCGAGGAATATGTCGACGCCTTCGGGCGTCCCCTCCAGCTCGACGCCCAGCCGGACGAGCGGGCCCGCACGATGATCGACTTCGAGGGTCAGCCCGTGGCGGTGATCCTGCACGACGCGGCCCTGGCCGAGGAGCAGGAGCTGGTCGAGGCCGCCATTGCGGCAACCCGCCTCGCCATCGTCAACGAACGGCTCCAAGCCGAGGTACGCGCCCAGCTCGCCGAGGTCCAAGCGAGCCGTGCCCGCCTGGTCGAAGCTGGAGACGCCGAGCGCCGGCGTCTCGAGCGCGACCTCCACGACGGGGCTCAGCAGCGCCTAGTCAGTCTGAGTCTGGCGATGCGCATGCTGGAGTCACGGGTCCGCTCCGGCGATGAGAGCCTCGCTCGTGAAGTGGACCGCATGGCCGACGAACTCAAACGAGCTATCGATGAGCTGCGGGATCTGGCCCACGGGATCCATCCCGCCGTGCTCACCGAACAAGGTCTCGGCGTCGCTATCGAGGCCCTCGCCGAGGTCGCGCCCGTGCCTACCCAGGTCCTTGCGGTCCCCGAGGGCCGCCTGCCGGCGAGCGTGGAGGCGACTGCCTACTTCACCATCTCCGAGGCTCTGGCCAACGCGGGCAAGCACGCCCAGGCCACGACCGTTGATCTCACCGCTCATGGCGACGGCGACCGACTCATCGTCGAGGTATCCGACAACGGGAAGGGTGGTGCCGAAATCTGCGGAGGTACCGGCTTGGCCGGCATCGGTGACCGGGTCGCCGCCATCGGTGGAACTCTTCGCCTCGACAGTCCCGCGGGGGGCGGAACCCGACTACGAGTGGAACTGCCGTGCGGGTGACCTGGCCGACGACTGGACCCTGTTCCGTGCAAGTGGACATCGCCGCATGACCGCTACCACGGCCACCCACTATGGAGTTCGTCGACCTTCTCAGCTTGCGACGCTCGTCGCGGTCGGCATCGCGGGAGTGGCACTTGCCGTCTACACGTCCTTCATAATGCGCCGGATGTGGACCGCACCTCTCGATCGATGGCCTGGGTTCTTTGCAGTGTGTTCGTTCGTCACCGCCGGAGTCATCGCCCACCGGCGCAACCCCGATAGCCGTACCGGAACTCTGATGGTCGCCGTCGGAGTGACCCACTTGATCCCCCAGGTTCAGTCGTCCACGTCCGAGAGTCTCCAGTACGTAGGTTTCTGGCTGGGGGGGATGCCCCACGTGTTGCTCGCCCATCTGGTCCTCACCTATCCGACGGGCAGGTTCACTTCGGGACTTGACCGGTGCGCGATCACGGCCGGCTACGTCCTCGTCGTCGGGTTCGGTTTCCTCTTCAACGTACGAGCTGCGGTGGCCCAGATCCTCTGGGTCGGCGTGGCCCTAGGCCTCGCAGTGGTACTCCTGACCTTACGCCGATGGGTCGTCGCCAATCGTGCCCGCCGACGGGTCCTGCGGCCCTTGCCGTTCGCCGCGCTACTGATGACCCTAGGCGCGACAGCGAACAGTATGAGCGCCGCCAGCTTGATGTTCCAGGTCGAGCTTCCACAGGCGGTCATGGTGTATCGGCTGGGGAGCTTGTTGACACCGCTGGTGCCGATCGCCCTGTTGATTGGCTACGCCAGCACCAGACGCCGCCGTGGGGGCGTGGGGGAGCTGGTGATGGAGCTCGGCGAGATCACCGAGGCCGGCCACCTCCGGGATGCCCTGGCCCGGGTCCTGAAGGACGACACCTTGATTCTCGGTTACTGGGTAGCGGACCGCGAGGAATATGTCGACGCCTTCGGGCGTCCCCTCCAGCTCGACGCCCAGCCGGACGAGCGGGCCCGCACGATGATCGACTTCGAGGGTCAGCCCGTGGCGGTGATCCTGCACGACGCGGCCCTGGCCGAGGAGCAGGAGCTGGTCGAGGCCGCCATTGCGGCAACCCGCCTCGCCATCGTCAACGAACGGCTCCAAGCCGAGGTACGCGCCCAGCTCGCCGAGGTCCAAGCGAGCCGTGCCCGCCTGGTCGAAGCTGGAGACGCCGAGCGCCGGCGTCTCGAGCGCGACCTCCACGACGGGGCTCAGCAGCGCCTAGTCAGTCTGAGTCTGGCGATGCGCATGCTGGAGTCACGGGTCCGCTCCGGCGATGAGAGCCTCGCTCGTGAAGTGGACCGCATGGCCGACGAACTCAAACGAGCTATCGATGAGCTGCGGGATCTGGCCCACGGGATCCATCCCGCCGTGCTCACCGAACAAGGTCTCGGCGTCGCTATCGAGGCCCTCGCCGAGGTCGCGCCCGTGCCTACCCAGGTCCTTGCGGTCCCCGAGGGCCGCCTGCCGGCGAGCGTGGAGGCGACTGCCTACTTCACCATCTCCGAGGCTCTGGCCAACGCGGGCAAGCACGCCCAGGCCACGACCGTTGATCTCACCGCTCATGGCGACGGCGACCGACTCATCGTCGAGGTATCCGACAACGGGAAGGGTGGTGCCGAAATCTGCGGAGGTACCGGCTTGGCCGGCATCGGTGACCGGGTCGCCGCCATCGGTGGAACTCTTCGCCTCGACAGTCCCGCGGGGGGCGGAACCCGACTACGAGTGGAACTGCCGTGCGGGTGACCTGGCCGACGACTGGACGCTGTTCCGTGAGGGTGTTGCCCCGAAGCTCCTTCACATTTTTCCGGGACGAAGTAGTGAGGATACCTAGCACATGGAGTCGAGATGAAGGCTAGGAGAAGAGCGATTGTAGCTGTAACTATCATTGCCATTATTGGACTTGCTTCAGTATATCTGCGAATGGGCTCGCCGGTGAGCTGGCGCGTGGTCCTCGAGTTCGTTCCCGTGTACCTACTCTTTCCCATCACGGCAGCCATAGTGATAGCTCGACCGACGAACGTCTCCGGGTGGTGTCTGTTCCTCTCCGTGGGTCTCGCACTGTTGGAAGGGTTCGGCTATTTGTACGGCCTCTACCCTGGTCTTCCCGTTTCCGGCTCGCTACCTTTGGCGTGGCCGGCCGTGCTAATGGCGCTCGCATTGCAGTCAGTACGTTGGGCCTTCATTCCTGCGTTGTTCCTGGCTTTCCCATCAGGTCGGCTCAACCGGCGCAGAGCGGCGGTTGCCGCCGCAGCGATGGTGGTGCCTTTCGCCGCCGCGGCGCTGGTGCTACTTACTCCCGAGGCTCCATACGGCCCAACCGAACCTGCGATGCGTGCCGCAGCGAGAACATACGGCCCCGCTGCCGAAACCACCTTCGCAATAGCATGGTTCCTGTTCCGATCCTTCGCGATCGGCTGTGGCGCGTGGGTCCTCTTCAATCTGCGCAAGGGCGACGCCGTCGTGAGGCAGCAGGGAAAGTGGTTGCTGGGTGGGACGATCGGCGTTTTCGGGTTGGATCTGAGTCGAGGACTCTTCGTCTTCAACCCGATGGTCGACTTCTTGCTGTGGAACGCCGCCCTGATGATTTTCGCCCTCTGTATGGGGATCGCTATTACCAAGTACCGGCTCTTCGACATCGACCTTCTGATCAGCAAGGCCGTTCTGTACGCGGCGATGGCCGGGGTCATCACCATTGCGTACACGGCGTTGGTGGCCACCCTTGGCTATCTGGCGGGGACCTCGACACCTTCGTTCGCCGTGTCCATAACGGGAGCGACCGGGGCGGCGCTGGTGCTCTTCCCACTGCAGGAGCGCCTTCGGCGCTATGCGAATCTGTTGGTCTTCGGACGCCGTGCCACACCGTACGAAGCCATGTCGTCGTTCTCACGCGCCATTGGAGACGTGCCCAGTCACGACCGGGTGCTTCCGGCAATTGCCACTGCCGTACAGCAGGGTACCGGCGCCGAATGGGTGCAGGTCGCGTCCTTACTGCCGGGCGCAGAGGAGATGTTTGAGGTGGGCGAGCCTCGAGGCGCACCCGACGAGACCTTCGAGGTGACGGTCTCGGGCGAGTCAGTGGGGAAGATCGCGCTTCGCAAGAGGCGCGGCGATGTTCTCACCCCCACCGAGCGAAAGCTCCTCGAAGATCTCGCGGCCCAGGCCGGTCCTGCCGTGAGGAACGTGGGTCTCGCCTTGGAGCTGGAGAGGCGGCTCGACGAGATCACCGAGCAGGCTGCGGCGCTCCAGCAGTCCCGGGCCCGCCTTGTGGAGGCCGGAGACGCCGAGCGCCGGCGGCTCGAAAGGGACCTCCACGACGGGGCCCAGCAGCGCCTGGTGAGCCTGAGCCTGGCCATGCGCATGCTCCAGTCCCGGACCCGCTCCGCCGCTGATCAAGAGCTGGGCTGCGAGGTCGCACGCATGGCTGACGAGCTCAAGCGGGCCATCGACGAGTTGCGCGACCTCGCCCACGGCATCCATCCTGCCGCCCTGACCGAACACGGCCTCGGCGTTGCCATCGAGGGCTTGGCCGAGGCTGCGCCCATACCGGCCCGCGTCCGGACCATACCCCACACTCGTCTCCCGCCCACCGTGGAGGCGACTGCCTACTTCACCATCTGCGAGGCTATGGCCAATGCCGGAAAGCACGCCCAGGCGACCGCGATCGATATCACCGCCCAGCTCGACGGTTCCCGTCTCGTCGTAGAGGTAGGCGACGACGGCAAGGGCGGTGCCGACATACGCTGCGGGACCGGTCTGGCCGGCATCGACGACCGTGTTGCCGCCATTGGCGGAACGCTTCACGTCGACAGTCCCGCCGGGCGCGGGACCCGAATACGAGTCGACCTGCCGTGCGGGTGATCCTGGCCGACGACTCGACGCTGTTCCGTGAGGGCCTGGCACGAATCCTGGCCGAGCGGGGCATAGAGGTCGTCGCCCAGGCGACCACAGCACCTGAGCTTCTCGAAATGGCGGCGAGCTTTACCCCCGACGTGGCCATCATCGACGTCCGCATGCCACCTACACAGACCACCGAAGGACTCCAAGCCGCCATCGAGCTTCGTCGGGTGAGGGCCGGCATCGGCGTTCTGGTGCTGTCCCAGCACGTCGAGACCGCCTACGCCATGCAACTGCTTGGCGACGACGCTTCCGGAGTCGGTTACCTCTTGAAAGACAGAGTGGATCAGCTTGACGAATTTATCGAGGCAGTTCGCTGCGTGGGTCGCGGCGGGTCCGTAATTGACCCGGCCGTTGTCAGCCGACTGATGCGGCGGCAGCGTGAGGACAACCCCCTTGACCGGCTCACATCACGAGAGCTCGACGTTCTCGCCCTCGTCGCCGAAGGCCGCTCAAACTCCGCGATCGGTGACTCTCTGAACGTCGCCGAGAGGACTGTGCAAACACATGTCGCCAGCATCTTCATGAAGCTCGACCTGCAACCGGACGAAGATGACCATCGGCGAATTCTGGCAGTGTTGGCCTACCTACGAGCCATGCCGAACCGCTGACCGTCGTCTCCAGACGCCCCACCCCGTCGCTGACCTCCCGGCCTTCGCCAGCCCCGTCACCCTGGTCTTGCTCAAGCGCCGCTGGCGCTGCGGCGACCCCGACTCCGCCGGGACGGGATGGACTTGCGCCCATGTTGCCACCGGTCACAGCCGAGGGGGTCACAGCCGAGGGCCACCAACGCGATTCTCAACGCGATTGTCCACACCGCACGGTGGACGCAAGACCACCCGGTGGACCCAGTTATGGACGAAGGTGCAGGTCAGCGGCCTGAGCAGTACTGCCTGGACGGGCCGCATCGAACTCTTA
>JAUJMG010000206.1:4660-7117 GCA_030446955.1 Thermomicrobiales bacterium | reverse complement strand
CGTCGCCCGCTGTCCAGCCACCAGGCCCCCAGTCCAGCCACCCCGGTCACCCCCGGGAAGACCGACGCCGGCACGCTCGAACAGCCGTCGGCCGGGCCCCCCGTAGTACACTTATGTTCAGCCTGCGAGCGGTTTCACCCGCCTCGCTCCCATGATCTCCACCTTTCGACCTCAAGACGACCGACGGGGGAAGCGCGCCACCTTGTCTAAGCCAACCCAGGCCACCGAGACCCGACCGAAGGCAAAGCGCAAGCGCTCGAGTCCTGCCGCGCCTCGGTCCGCGTCGCTCCCCGGTCAACCAGGCGCCGAGGATGCCGCTCGCGGCGTTCCTGCGAGCGGCGCTCGAGTAGTTCCCGTCGCTGCCCCCCTCGATCCCGCGATCGAGGCCCAGATCGAGCAGTTCGGGGCCATGTACCCGTTCGCGCTGGACGAATTCCAACGCGAGGCCATCCGCACCTTCCTCCAGGGCCAGTCGGTCATGGTCGCCGCCCCCACTGGCACCGGCAAGACCGTCGTCGCGGAGTTCGGCATCTACGAGGCGTTCAAGCGGACGGGCCGCGTCCTCTACACCACGCCGATCAAGGCCCTCTCCAACCAGAAGTTCCGCGACCTGCGGGCCATCTACGGTGACGAGGTCGGTCTCCTCACCGGCGACGTCTCCGAGAACCGGGACGCTCGCGTCGTCGTGATGACCACCGAGGTCCTCCGCAACATGCTCCTCCAGACCCCCTGGGATCTGGACGAGGTCGACTGCGTCATCTTCGATGAGATCCACTACCTGGCGGATCAGGAGCGGGGCACCACCTGGGAAGAAGCGATCATCCTCTGCCCAGAGCACGTCCAGCTCGTTTGCCTCTCTGCCACTGTCTCCAACGCCGATGAGATCGCCGCCTGGATCTCCCGCACCCACCGCCCCATCCGCCTCATCACCCATGAGGAGCGGGCGGTCCCGCTCTCGCTCTACTACTTCGTTGACGGCAAGCTCCACCAGGCGGTAGACCACACCGGCGCCCTGGTCCGGGATTTCCCCGGCACCGGGGGCGAGCTGCGCAAGCAGGCTGGCCGGAACGCTGGCCCCCACGGCCGCCGCCTCGCCGAGCGCCGGTCTCCGGAGATGGACGAGCCGCAGCCGCGGGAGATCGTGGACGCCCTCGCCGCCAAGAACTTGCTCCCGGCCATCTACTTTCTCTTCAGCCGCAACGACTGCCAGACCTACGCCGAGCGCCTGGCCGTGATGCGCCCGCACCTCGTCTCCCCGGCCCAACTCGCCCGGATCGAGGCGGTCATGGCGATTCACCTCGCCGGGCTACGGAACGAGGACCAGGAACTGGAGCAGGTCAAGACCATCACCGCCCTCGCCCGCAAGGGCATCGGCTTCCACCACGCCGGACTCTTGCCCCTGCTCAAGCAGCTCGTCGAGGTCCTTTTCGGCCGCGGCCTGATGCAGATCGTCTTCGCGACCGACACCCTCGCCCTCGGCGTCAACATGCCGGCCCGGACGGTGGTTGTCGGCCGGATGAGCAAGTGGGACGGCCGCCGCCGCCGCACGCTGATCCCCAACGAGTTCCAGCAGATGGCCGGCCGCGCCGGACGCCGGGGCATGGACGCCTTCGGCCATGTCGTCGTGCCCTATTCGCCCTGGATCTCCTTCCGCGACACCCTGGAGATCGGCACCGGTCCCCTGCAGCCGGTCCGGTCCGCCTTCGCCATCCGCTACAACACCGTCCTCAACCTCTGGGATCCGCCCCACGGCGACCGCGTCCGCCACATGCTCCAGCAGAGCTTGGCCCAGTTCCAGACCGGCCAGCGGGTCCGCCAGCTCGAGGACGACATCATCGAGATCGGCGGCGACATCGTCGGCACGCCTCGCGGCTGCCTAATCGGCCTCGACGCTGGCGACGAACTTCTGGAGGACTACCGCAGCCTGAACCGGACCCTGACCGCCGCCCAACACAAGGAGCGCCGGCTCAAGGATCAACTCGCCGAAGCGCAGCGGGCTACCTCCAGCGCCGCCCCTTGGCCTGAGCCCGGCCGCCAGGCGCTCCGCCGGGCGTTCCGCACCGCTCCCGTCGGCCTCGTCGCCCACACCCGGGATTGGGGCTGGGGCGTCTTCCTCGGCCACGGCGGTCAGGGCGGCGTTGGGCTCTTTCTCTGCGGCGACCGCATCCGGCTCCTGGCCGAGTACCGCCAGATCGACTACTTGCCGGACGACAAGGTGGTCCGCCTGCCCGACGCCCTGATCGAGCCGCCCGACCTCGTCACCGATGCCACCAGCCTCGTCTCCCCCGAGGAGCTAGCCGGCGTCGCCCGCCAGCTTGAAACGCTCGATCTGCCGGACCTAGACGCCCTTGCCGCCGAGCACCGCGCGCTGGAAGCGGCGCGGCTAGCCGAGGAGTTCGGCAGTGCTGAGGTGGCGATCGCCGAGGCGTCCGAGCAGGCAGTCTTGCTGCATGACGC
>JAUJMG010000206.1:0-4560 GCA_030446955.1 Thermomicrobiales bacterium | reverse complement strand
CTCTGCGAACTGGTCGATCGCGGCTGGCTGGACCGCCTCGAACCCGAGGACCTGGCCGAGGTCTTCTCCTGGTTCAGCTACGACCGCGACTCCCGCTACTTCAACCACTTCACGCTGCCGGACCAGCTCGTCCTGCTCCGCCGTCGCCTGGAGGATCTGGAGAGCGACGTCCTCGGCGAGGAGCACGACCACGGCCTCTACATCTCCCAGGGGCACAACCAGGCCTTCTACGGCGCAGCTCGCGCCTGGTGCCGTGGCTCGACCATGGCCGAGATCGGCGAAACGATCGAGATCTCCGAAGGCGATCTGGTCCTCACCTTCAACAAGACGATCGACCTCATGCGCCAGGTGCGCGACATGCTGCTCGGCGTCCGTCCCGATCACCCACTCCGGCACGGCCTTCAGGCGGCCGAGCGACTTCTCCGCCGGGGCATCGTTGAGCAGTCCCTCACCCTCGGATTCGCCCCCGCGGATGATCCGCCGCCAGACGAGCCGGACGCGTCTGAAACAGGAGATGTCGCACCAGGCCTGGAGACGCCGCCCGAGCGCCCCCGTCGTCGGAAGAAGACCAAGGGAGACGAGCAAGCTGGCGAGGCGGGCGCTGCGGTCCCGGCGCTCGTGACGGGCCTGGAAGGCGAACCGATCGAAGCCGCAGGGGCAAAGCCGAAGCGTTCGCGCCGGAAGACGGCAACTGAGACGAACGGGAATAAGGTTTCCGCCTCCGCAACTCCGGCATCGCTGCCGGGGGTACCTGGTGCACCGACGGCGGATGGGCAAGCTGCCCCCGATAGCACCCTGCCGAAAACGAACGGGCGAAGGCGAAAGACTCTCGTCTCGCAGGCGCTTGTCGAGTCAGCCACAGACCAACCTGAGCCATCCGCGGAAGTGACGCCGACCACTTTGGAAGGCGCCGAGCTCGACTCACAGTCGCCCAAACCCCCGCGCCGCCGCCGAAAGGTGGAAGCAACCGTTACTCCCTCTTCTGCTGCTGAGAACGAGGAGGCGCGCCCAATCACGACCTGATGACACCGGTGGCGATGCCTTACTGCCCAGTCTGCCCTTCCTCATCACCTTCAGTCGGGCCGTCGCTCCCTTCGGCCCACGCCTCCCACCCTGCGCGGTCGGCAGGCAGCGTTTCGTCCAGGACTGGGGACTCCGTCGATTCCCCTCCCCAGGCTGGCTGCTCCGAGGGTGCTTCCCCACTCGAGCTTGATCGTTGTTCGTGTTCGGCTGCGTTCACGCTCGCCTCCTTCGTCCCGATGTCCCCCCGGGTCCGCCCGGCTGATCGGCAAAACGGCATGCCGCATGCCACGCAGCGAGCACCCGGCGTCAACGGAGTTCACGTCTGCGAGGCCCGCGCCCACGATGCCCCCCAACGTTCAACGCCAAGCCGGCCAACACGACGGGTTGAGCCCCTCTCACCTCGGGCCGTGAGAGGCTCATGCCAAAGACTTGGCCCGGATCATGCGGTCAAAAGCGGGGAGACGTACCCAGTGTTGGTCGTGGACCCGAGCACCGGGTCTTTAGAGGAGGAGCCACCGTGTCGAAAACGCGATGTTTGTTCGTTATCGCGGCCTTGCTGCTCGGATTGACCGTGCTCGGTCGTCCGGGTGTGTTGGCAGCCCAGTCCACCCCCGAAGGTGAGGACTCGGGCGAGACGATCACCTACGAGATCCCCGGGGACGAGGTGTACCCGGAAGGCGTCGCTTTCGATGAGACAACCGGTGACTTCTTTGTCGGCAGCACCACCGACGGCACCATCTATCGAGGCAACGTCAACGAAGAAGGGGAGCTGGAGGTCTTTTCCGAAGGCGGAGCCGACGGCCGGACCACTGCGGTCGGCATGAAGATCGATCCCGAGGGCCGGCTCTTTGTCGCCGGTGGCAGCACCGGACTGGTGAGCGTCTACGACACCGCGACGGGCAACCTCCTGGGTCAGTTCGACAACGGCCTCGCGCCGGACACGTTCTTGAACGACATTGCCATTGACACTCAAGGCAACGCCTACATCACCGACTCAGTGAATCCGTCCATCTTCCTTATTCCCAGCGGCACCTTCGCGGTCGAGGAGCCAGCCGAGGGAACTCCGGCAGCAACCCCGGATCCTGATGCCACCCCGGTAGCCGTGACCGGGGAGTTGACGGTGGGGATTGACCTGACTGACAGCCCGATCGAGTTCGAGGCAGACTTCAACCTCAATGGCATCGCTATCAGCGCTGGTGGCAACTTCCTCTTGACTGTGCATTCGGGCACGGGTCAACTGTTCCGCATCGATCTGGCGACCGGCGCGATCACCGAGGTGGACCTGGGGGGCGCGGAGCTGACCAACGGCGACGGCCTCGTCCTGGACCAGGACACCCTCTTCGTCGTCCGGAACCAGGACGAACTGATCACCCGGATCGACATGAACTACAGCCTTGAGACTGGCGAGGTGGTCGACGAGATCACCGACGAGACGTTCAACTTCCCGACGACTGCGGCCAAGACGGATGGGCGGCTGCTGGTCGTGAACTCGCAGTTTGGTGCCCGCGAGGGCGGCGAACCGGATCTGCCGTTCACCGTCTCGAGCGTCGCGATCCCGCAGGTCCCCACCGGTGGCACTGATACCGATACCGAGGAGGCTACTCCAGATAGCTAGCCAAGAAACATCTTCCAGGTAACGCGGCGGAAGGAACCGGGGCGACCCACACGTCGCCCCGGTTCCTGTGTTCCGGCACCACAGGGCTGACCAATTGGGAAGGTCACAGTTCATGAGAGGTGCTGCCTGGGGGGCCGCCGATCACACCAGCGTTCCCAACCTGGCGAGGCACCGGGCGGTGGGCCCGGCGAGTCGACCAGGGAGCAACAAGCCTGCTACCATCGTGTCAGTCACACGTACGGGGGAAGGGTCCCTCGACTCGATGCGGAGCGACCGTACGTGGTCGTCAGGGAGGAGAGTACTGGTGGATCGATCGTACACATCGGCGATGGTCCGGCGAGTGGCGCTGGCTGTCGCGTTCCTAGCCCCGATGTTTGCCGCGCTCGTTGTGGAGACGCCGGTTTCTCGGGCACAGGATCCAATTACGGTCACCATGGTTACCGACACGGCTGGTCTCGGCGACCAAAACTTCAACGACTTGGCCCACGAGGGTCTGCAGCGCGCTGCCGCCGACTTTGGCATCATCCCGAAGGTGATCGAGAGCCAGGACGCTACGTCCTACATCCCGAACCTGACTGCCGGTGCGGAGCAGGGGGAACTGACGATCGGCGTCGGGTTCCTGCTGACCGAGGCGATCACGGAAGTCGCTGAACAGTTTCCCGACGATAAGTTCCTCCTGATCGACTCGGTCTCGGAGGCTGAGAACGTTGCGTCCGTGACGTTCAAGGAGAACGAAGGCGCTTTCCTCGCCGGTGTCGCCGCAGGCCGGACGACCAAAACCAATAAGATCGGCGTGGTCGGTGGCCAGAAGATTCCGCCGGTGGAGCGCTACGTGGTCGGGTTCCAGGCCGGCGTCAAGTCGGTCAACCCGAACGCCCAGGTCAGCGTCGCCTACGCGGATAGCTTCGAGGATCCTGCGCTCGGGAAGGAACTCAGCCTGGCCCAGTTCAACCAAGGGGCGGATATCGTCTTCCCTGTTGCCGGGCGCACCGGCGTCGGCTCCTACGAGGCGGCCAAAGAGAAGGGGCCTGGCTTCCTAGCCATCGGCGCGGACCGCAACCAGGAGGACCTCGCTCCCGGCCAGCAACTTGCGTTTGCTGCCAAGGGCGTAGACACGGCCGTCTACACGGTGATCAAGCAGGTCGTCGAGAACCAGTTCCAAGGTGGACAGCAGTCGCTTGGCCTCAAGGAGGGTGGTGTCGGTCTGGGCGCCCCCGGTGCAATGGTCACCCCGGAAGTCCTTGCCGAGGTTGATCTCTATCGGCAGGCCATCATCGACGGCCGGTTGACCGTCCCCTCCACTGAGGAGGAGTTGGCAACGTTCCAGCCCGTCGACGTCGGTACGCCGACGGCGAGCCCCGTAGCGAGCCCGGAGTCCACGCCCACGGCATAGCGCGGAACCAATCGGATTTGAGAGCCGGCAGGACGGGAACTGGAGAACGGGGTAATCTCCTCCGGTCATCTCTTCCCGAATCTGCCGGTTCTTCTCGTGTCACGTTCCTGACGACCTTCTGCTCCCCTCAATCTCCATCTTGCCGGAGCCGACCCCGGACCCGCTCGACGCCGCAACTCGTGCTAGGGAGGATCATGGCGGAGCGATCAGCCGACGGCCCTGCCCTCGCCGTAGAAATGCGGGGGATCGTCAAGCGGTTCCCTGGCGTTGTCGCCAACGCTGGCATCGACTTGGTCGTGGCCAAGGGTGAAATCCACGCCCTTCTAGGTGAGAACGGCGCTGGCAAATCCACCTTGATGAACATCCTCTTCGGGATCTACCACCCGGATGAAGGCGAGATCCGGGTGGACGGCCGAGGGGCCCGTTTTGCCGGCCCACGAGCCGCGGTTGCTGCCGGTCTCGGCATGGTGCACCAGCACTTCATGCTCATTCCCCGGTTCACCGTTACCGAGAACGTCATCCTTGGCTC
>JAUJMG010000205.1 GCA_030446955.1 Thermomicrobiales bacterium | reverse complement strand
ATTTCCTCTCAATCCATCTCGACTATGGGACGGTAGACGACTTCCGCGAGTTCCTTGACGCCGCCCACGCCAAGGGCCTCCGTGTCGTAGCCGACCTGGTAATGAATCACACCTCGGACCAGCACCCTTGGTTCCAGGAGGCCCGCTCTAATCCCGACTCACCGAAACACGACTACTACGTCTGGAGCGACGACGCGGACAAATACCGCGAGGCGCGGATCATCTTCACCGATACCGAAGTCTCCAACTGGTCGTACGACCTCGTGGCAAAAAAACTCTATTGGCATCGCTTCTTCAGCCATCAACCAGACCTCAACTACGACAACCCTGCGGTCTGGCAGGAGATGTTTGAGGTCGTTCGCTTCTGGCTGAATCTCGGTCTCGACGGGTTCCGCTGCGACGCGGTGCCGTACCTCTACGAGCGGGAGGGCACTAATTGCGAGAACTTGCCCGAGACCCACGGCTTTCTGAGGGCGCTACGCCGGATGGTAGATACCGAGTTCCCTGGCACCGTCCTTCTCGCTGAGGCGAATCAGTGGCCATCGGACGTGGTCCAGTACTTCGGCACCGAAGAGGAGCCGGAGTTCCACATGGCCTTCCACTTCCCGCTGATGCCGCGTATGTTCATGGCGATGCGGCGGGAGATCCGCACGCCGATTGTCGAGATCATGCAGGGGACTCCGGACATTCCACCCGGCTGCCAATGGGCCATCTTCCTTCGCAACCACGACGAACTGACGTTGGAGATGGTCACCGACGTCGAGCGGGACTACATGTACTACGAGTATGCCAAGGAGCCACGGATGCGGATTAACCTTGGCATCCGCCGCCGGCTCGCCCCGTTGCTCGACAACGGACGACGCCAGATCGAGATGATGAACTCCCTTCTGCTCTCGATGCCGGGGACCCCGGTCATCTATTACGGTGATGAAATCGGCATGGGGGACAACATCTACCTCGGAGACCGGAATGGCGTCCGCACGCCGATGCAGTGGAACGGAGACCGCAATGGCGGCTTCTCCCGTGCCGACTGGGCGCGCCTCTATTCCCCGATCATCATGGACCCGGTCTACGGATACCAGGCCGTCAATGTCGAGGCCCAGACTCGAACTCCCACCTCTCTCCTCAATTGGATGAAGCGGATGATCGCCGTCCGCAAACGCTACAAAGCTTTTAGCCGTGGCAGCTTGGAGTTCCTTCACCCCGAGAACCTGAAAATTCTTCCCTACGTGCGCCGGACGGAGAACGAGACCCTTCTCTGCGTCGTCAACCTCTCGCGGTTTGTGCAATACGCCGAGCTGGACCTTTCGGCCTTCCGCGGATGGCAGCCGGTCGAGTTGATCGGCGAGAACCGGTTTCCCCTCATCGGGGATCTGCCCTATTTCCTGACGCTTGGTCCCCACGCCTTCTACTGGTTCCGTCTCGAGCCACCCTTAGAGGAGACGGCGTGACAGTCTCACATTCGTCGCCTCATGCGCGCTCGCGGCCGGCCGTCTCTCTCGATACGGACGGCGTCGCAACCCTGATGAGAGAGTCCGCGGGCAGCTGGCTGGGTGATTTTTTGCCCCAGCGACGCTGGTTCGGTGACAAGACCCGACGCTTGGCTGGGATTACGGTCGAGGATCTAGCGGTTGACGAGGCAGATGACGAGTACCACGTCTTTCTGATCGCTGCTGTCTCATTTGACCACGGCCCGCTCAGCCGCTACTTTGTTCCGTTGGCCCTGTTGCCGCCCACCGCTGGCCCGACGCCTGCAGGGACGGTCGTGACGACCGTAACGACGCCATTGGGCGAGTACCGAGTAGTGGATGCGTTCGCTTCGGAGACGTTCCGGCGCCAACTCATCAACGATGTCTCGGCTGAGACCTCAGTGGCGATGGGTCACGGCACGTTGACCTGGAGATCAATATTTCAGGCGTTCATCAAGCAGGGCACCGACTGGAATCATAGCGTCGAAGACTCGCGTGTTCTGGACGCCGAGCAGAGCAACACATCGGTTGTCTTTGGCAACCGGCTGTTCCTCAAGGTATTCCGCAAACTCCAACCCGGAATCAATCCGGATCTCGAAATCGGCCGCTTCCTGACGATGCACACGTCGTTCCGTCATTTCCCGACACTGCTAGGGGAACTGCTGTACCAGTCAGCGGATGGTGCGTCGATCGCATTGGGCATGGTCCAAACCTTCAGCCCGAGCCTGGGGGACGCGTGGTCGATCACCCTTCAGCGGCTCCAGGAAGCCATTGTCTCTGCAGGAGACAATGGCCCTACCACGGAGCAAGGCGACAGCCGAGGCGCACTGGTGGAAGCCGCGCGACTTCTCGGTCAGCGGACAGGGGAGCTTCACGCTGCCCTGGCAAGTGTCCATGCCGACACGGCCTTCGCTCCAGAACCTATTACCGATGCCGATATTGAGCACTGGTCTTCCGCGCTCCGCACCGACCTCGACCGCGTCCTGAAGGAACTCGGGAGCCACACCGGACACCTGCCACCTTCAGTTGTCGATCGGCTGGCGGCGGGCGATATCGCAGAATCAGTTGAGCCACGAATCCAGGGATTCAATGCCCTTATCGGCTTGGAGAAGACGCGGGTCCATGGGGATTATCACCTGGGTCAGGTACTTTGGACCCCCTCGGGTGATTTCGTGATCCTAGACTTTGAGGGTGAGCCGGCGCGACCCCTTGAGGAGCGGCGACGAAAAACGTCACCGCTTAAGGATGTTGCGGGGATGCTCCGCTCGTTCGCCTACGCTAGGGCCGCTACCCGTCTCGCGAATCCCGGTGCCCTTCCCGCCGCTGAAGCAGTCACACGGCGCTGGGAAGGGCAGGCACGCGCTGCATTTCTCGCAGGGTATTCGGAAGAGACGGTGGCGAGAGGGGCAGGCTTCGTTCCTTCCAACCAGGATCGCTTGACCGAGGCCCTCGGCGCGTGGGAACTCGACAAGGTTGTTTATGAGGTTCATTACGAACTCAACAACCGGCCAGATTGGCTCCATTTGCCGTTGGAGGCCCTGCGCCAACCCCGGCCACTTTAGCGCCGGTCCAAACGAACTGTTCGCATCTGCGCACTGTCAAGCCACTCTGGGTCACCATAGGATAGGGTCGGGGCACGGCCGGAGGCCGCGCGTTCGAGCGCCTGCAGCGAAAGTGGTCTCGGATCTAGGAGCAGTTCTGAGTTACGTAGCCGAGGCCGCTGCCGGCATTGCGGCAGCACTGCCCTGGCGCGCGGCAAAGACGCGGTAATCAACGGCGGGGAAGGGGTTATCACGCTCCGCGAGGCTCGCCAGGAACTGCTGGCCCTGCTGATCCAAGGGTCCCCCTTGTTCCGCCAAATCGGCGAGTTGATTGAATCGCTCTAGGTGCTCGGTGAAGCGCTGAGCCGCGTACTCCTTGGCTTGGCCGGTGGTGACCAGGAACGGCCAGTCACTACTTTGCAAGAGCAGCAGTTCCCGCCCGGCCTGATCTAGCACCCTCCGCTGATCGCCATCCGCATCTGGGAACCGTTCGACCAGGGCCTCCATCCGCAGCTCCGCCGCGTGGATTGGCGGCCACATCCATTGCGTGTCGACGTTTAACCAGGTGAAATGGCTCCCACCGGCACCCCAACTCGACTCCGGTAAGACCATGACGCGGTCTGGTGCATGCTCCTCGATGATCCGGCTGGCGGTCGTCAACTCCACGGTCTCACTCGCGGCAAGGCCTCGGAGCACACCCTTTAGCCAATCCACGCCCTCGAACCACCAGTGGCCAAACAGTTCGGTGTCATACGCTGAAGAGATGACTCCGAAGCCTCCATTCTCTTGGTGGTAGGTCGTCAGCAGTTCCTCGACCAGACCCACATAGTGGGCGGCGTGGTCGCGGATGCGCTCCAAGGCGCGGACTGGGTCATACGGAGGCTTGTCGCCGAGGTCCACGCCAGGCCCACCAATCCGCCAGTATTGCATGCCCGAGACGCCGTCTTTCCGGTGGAACTCCCGATACCAAGCATCTCCCGGGTAGCCGAAGGTCCCCGACCACACCTGCTGCCCAGTTCGGTTGTTGCGACCTAACACTGCGACTTCGCCGGGAGCGTCCCCTACCCAGTACGGCTTGTAGGTCGTACCCGGCTCGCTCTGCTCGGCCGGTGAGAGCGATACTGCGTAGCGCCGTGGAACACCACCGTACGGTCCGATCGCCTCCCCAGCCGCCTTGCCGACCGGCCGCCCGCCTTCAACGGTATGCGTCTCACTGAAGAACACCCGAATACCCTGGGCGGCAAGAAATGACTCGAGACCGGGCCGGCGTACGGGTTCGCCATTCTGGTCGTCAATGACAGCGGGTCGGTAAGCGCACTCAGGTAGCCAAATCGCCTTGGGATCCCGCCCAAACCGCTGGCGGTAAGCGTCAACTCCCGTTTGGATCTGGCCGTAGATGGACGAGTCTCGTGAGAGTAGTGGCAGGTAGCCGTGCGTCGCAGCGCAGGTCGAGACCTCGATCCGCCCCTTGTCTTGCAGCGTCTTAAAGGCGCCGATCAGGTCGCGGCCAAATCGGTCCTGAAAGCTGGTGAGCGTCCGGGCGTACCAGTGGTGGTAAAACCTGGCCAAATCTCGCATGACGTCGTCGTTGGCTTGCTCGAACCGGGTGACATCCGACGCCGCCCATGCCGCGCGCTCGGCCGCGTAGTGGACGAAGTGGTCCACGATCAACGGATCGGCGAGTTGCTCGCCGAGGATCGGCGTGATCCCGACCGTCAGCTGAAAAGGCACCCCTTCTTCGTCAAGATCGTAGAGGGCATTGAGCAGCGGCAAATAGGTTTCGGCAATCGCCTCGTGAACCCACTCCTCGCCGTGGGGCCACATCCCGGCTTGGCGGGCGTAAGGCAGGTGACTATGCAAGACAAATGTGAACGCACCGATCTTCGTCACGCTTGACTTCTCCCACGCGAGTGGCGCTTAGTCCAATCCCTCGGCCAACATCTCGCGATCATGGTTGCTACACCGGACAAAATGGTGCCACTGGCACCCAATCGTCCCAATCCCTGCAGACACTATGCCACTGGCCGCCGTAAAACGCCGCTCTTCCTCAGGAAATCAGCCTCGACGCACGCCCCGGCGGCCGATGCTGTCCATAGAGCAGGGAGCAGCAGCACCTCCCGGCCGCCGCATCAGGAAAGCGGGTGCTGCGTGTCGCTCGCGGTGTAATCGTATGGATTAGGCCCTGTGACGCGATCCGGCCTTCGGCGCCGACCGTAGACAGCGGTCAATTCCCCCAGCCCGGCCGCGAGTCCATCATGGAGCTGGTGGGGCAGGTAGCGCCAGCCCCAGTTGCCCGACGGCTGGCCAGGCGTGTTCATCCGCGCTTCGTCCCCAAGACGCATCACATCCTGCAATGCCATGACCGCGGTGTCGGCGACGGAAGCCAAGGCCAATCTGATGAGGTCCCACGCGATGTCGCTGCCATCGCGCCCGATGTAGCGCTGCACGGAATTCCGCTCGGCTTCCGGCCGGCTTTGAAACCAACCGATTGTGGTCTGATTGTCGTGCGTGGCCGTGTAGACGACGACGTTCTCGGTGTAGTTGTGGGGCAGGTAAGGGTTATCCGGATCGTCCTCAAAGGCGAATTGGAGAACCTTCATGCCCGGAAACCCCAGCTCGTCCCGTAGCGCGTTGACATCCGGCGTGATCACCCCGAGGTCTTCAATGATGAATGGAACGTCGCCAAGGGCGCCTCGAATCGCGTCAAAGATGGCCGTCCCAGGACCGCGTTCCCACTGTCCGCCCGCCGCCGTCGGATCCCCGGCCGGCACGACCCAGGCCGCCGCGAAGCCCCGGAAATGGTCGATGCGAACGATGTCGACAACATCGAGCATGGCCCGGACGCGGTCGATCCACCACCCATACCCGTCAGCCGCCATCGCCGTCCAGTCATAGACCGGATTGCCCCACAGCTGGCCCGTCTCCGAGAACGGATCAGGGGGAACTCCGGCGACGACAGTTGGCGCTCCCTGCTCATCAAGCCGAAACAGGCCCCGGTGCGCCCAGACATCGGCACTGTCATGAGCAACGAAGATCGGGATATCGCCGATGATCTGAACATTCCGCTCGTTGGCGTACCGTTTCAGCTCCTGCCATTGGCGACGGAACTGAAACTGGACGAACTTGTGGTAGCGGACGTCCCCGGTCAACTCCCGGGTCCACCGGGTCACAGCCTCCGGTTGGCGGAGTCGGATGCCTTTTTCCCACTCCGTCCAAGCCAGGCCGCCATGGGCGTCCTTGACCGCCATGAAGAGGGCGTGGTCGTCCAGCCAGCGAGCTTCAGTATCACAGAACGTTTCGAATGCCGATCGCTGGTCTACGGCGGCCCCGGCCCGGAACCGATCAAACGCCCTTCGGAGGAGCGGCAGTTTGTAGGCCAAGACCCGCCCGAACTCCACCTCGTGGTCGTGGAATTCAGGCGAAGCGTCGACATCGTGTGGATCGAGCAGGCCGTCGCCAGCGAGCCAGTCAAGCGAGATCAGAAGCGGGTTACCGGCAAAGGAGGAGGGTGATGCGTAGGGGGAATCACCGAATCCGGTCGGGCTCAGCGGCATCACCTGCCAGAGCCGCTGTCCCGCCAGTGCAAGCCAATCCACAAACCGGAAGGCACCCGGCCCGAGATCGCCGATGCCATGCCGCCCGGGAAAGGATGTCGGGTGTGCCAGCACGCCACTGGTTCGCGCGGACCGCATTCGTTCGGCTCCCATGGTAATGCTGCGTCGTGCCGGCTAGGTCAGTCCAGGCCAGGAAGGGCTCCATCCGTGGGGCCGCGGGAACTATCGCACGCTCCACACGTGATGCTCCAATGCGCGATCTCCCGGCTAGACCCATGACGAATCGATGGATCAAGGTTGTCTGCCATTTAGGACCTTATCTCGAAGAACACCGCATCGTGACCCGGCCCGGGCTCCAACCCGGACCGCTCCACGCCATGCACTTCCCGGCACGTAGGTCTTTCGCTCTTCGCATGAACTCGGACCGGGGACGAAAAGTGGCGGGACCGGGGGGGCGGGGGGGCCCCCGGTGCGGCCCGTAAGGGGGGGGGGCCACACACAATACCGGCGGCGCGGGGGGGGGGGGGGGGGCGCCCGCCCCGGGACATAGGGAGTGGGGGGGGGGGGGGGAGGGGGTGG
>JAUJMG010000204.1 GCA_030446955.1 Thermomicrobiales bacterium | reverse complement strand
AGATAAGGCTTTTTGATAGCAATTCCGAGCAAGCTGTTCTGATTCAAGAGCTTGATGTCGTAGGTCATCATCTCAGACGCATTAATCCATAGAGCTGTGGCGACATGGATAGCGTCCGCAGGGCGTAAGCTGGGAAGTTGGCGTGTCGCGTTACGCAGCATCGATTCACGCACCAGTCGGCGCGCTTCACGAGCGACGACCGAGTTGAACTCGATCAACTTGATGGTCGGATCCTGCCAGAGATCGTCGATCGCATCTTCCACGGCCAGGTCAAGCGCGGCTCCCGCGCGTTCCGAGGCTGCGTATGCGACCTCTGTAATAGAGAATGCGGACGTATAGATCTCAACGCCCCGGTCGGCAGCGGCATCAGCAAGTAACGCTCCGATGGTAGGCAGGCGATCCGGAACGCCTTCAATGTAGGACAGAATGACGTTCGCATCCCAGTAAAGCCTTCGAGGCTCGCTAGGCATCCCTTGCGACTCTGAGGGTATCTTCAGGCAGCGACGTTCCTGGAAGTGGCTTCAGCACTCCCGCAGCGCGAACGTAGGAACCCCGAGGCACGTCGCGGAGCAAATCGACACGACGCACGCGTCGGACCGCCCGCGGTTGCCCTGTCGTCGCACTCCGGGTTACCCAACCCTCAACCAACGCACGCCGATCCCACGCATCACGGATCAAGTCCTCCTGCCCCTCAGCCAGGTAACAAGTGACAGCTCGATCATGGAGATCATCGAATAACGTGAACCTGAGAGATGTCCGACTGGACAGCGTTTGAATCCGGCCCTCCACCGCCCCGTATGCCTCTACCGTTGTAGACGACGGTCGCGCACCTTCGGGAGCCACGACCGTCGCTTCATCCTGTTCGGTTTCGAACCGCACCGATCGGACGCTGTCCTTGATGACACTAACGATGGCCCGAGCGGGTTTCTCAACCCGAGGCGAGTAGGGAATACGACGACCATCGGCGAGGGCTTTTCCCGTGCGGAGAAAGGCTTCAGCCACCGGCTCCACGACACTTGGCTCCGGGGATTCACCACGAATCCGGGCCACAGTACTCCCAACCCATAGATCCTCAACCAACCAGTTGATTTTGGCTCCGGGGCTAACCTCGGACGCCAGCGCCTCGATGAGCGCATGGAACTGATCCATCGCCTTGGCGAAGGAGTCCAAGGAGACTTCGCCATCGAGGGCGAGCGTAACGGTGTTGTTCGACATGGCTCAACTCCGACGGGGTTACGGAGCGATGCCCGAGATCCCTCTACACCGAGTACAACCGGCTAGGTTTACCACGCCGCGGACCGACTCAAGAGGATTCGACCTTCCGAAGAGTAGAACATGCTATCTACCTTCTTGTCACCCCGCAGACTGAAAGGCTTGCCGGAGGAAGGTGGCGATGCGGGTGGCCGTGACGGCTTCGGGTTGGTTGGCGGGTAGGGCTTCCCGCTGGAAGGCGACGCCCAGGTCGCGCAGGATGGCGGCAAAAGCGTCGAGTTGATCGGCGCGGCCTGCGGGGGCGTCGGCAGAACCGAGCAACAGCAGGGGCACATCGATCAGGGCCGCGAACATCGTGGGGGTGCGGAGGGCGTAGCGCCCTCGGTTCCCAGCTGGCAGCCCGAACTGGTTTACCAGCCAGCGCCGCCACGTAGAGCGCGCCAGATCCAGCTCCAGATCCCAGTCCACGATCGGATCAATCGCCACCACGGCCGCAAACACCCCCGGCCGGCCGCCGGCCGCGAGCAGGGCCAGGGTGCCGCCATAGCCCCGTCCGGCAATCGCCAACCGGCTTCCGTCTACCCCACCGACCTCACCCAGGGCGACCGCTGCGTCGGCAAGGTCGGCGACCTCCACCTCGGTATCGGCCTCAGCACGCAGCCCGTCGGCAACGGGGCGGCCGAATCCAGGGGTGCCACGAAGGTGCGGTGCGTAGACGACAAGCCCCGCACCGGCTAGGGTCTGCTCCGCGGGCTGCGGGATGGCGTCGCGCCGGGCAGGCGGGCCGTCGCCGAGGAAGAGGACTCCCGGAGCGCTCCCCGATCCCTCCGCCCGTCGGTAGAGTAGCCCCGACAACTCCACGCCGTCACCGGTTGGGAACGCCAGCGGCGTGGGCTCGACGAACGGCCTCTCGGCAGTCGGGGTGAGGTCCATGCGGTCGGCGTCGGTCTTAGGCTCCTGAACCACGAACCGCGGCGAGTGGCCCGGCGTCGCGAAGGCGTAGACCACGCGCCCATCCGGGAGCCAGCGGGGAGATCGGGCGACCCCCTCGCCGGGGTCAATCGCATCGGCCCGGGCGGCGCTCGTCCCTCGGGCACAACATGCGGTGTACGCCCCGTGCGTACGGACGTAGAGGACCTTGTTGCTGTTGGCAGCCCAGCGCGGGTCGGCCTTGTCTCCGGCTTCGTCGGCCAGGGTCCAGCCGGCGCCATTCTCCGGGTTGACGACGGCGATGCCGTTCCATTCCCGCTCGTCGGTGACATAGGCAATCAGGGAGCGGGTCGGCGCCCAGCGGGGCGAGCGCCGGTTCGCGGGCTTGCTCCCGGCCTTGCCGGCCTTGCCGGTGAGCTGGCGAACCTCACCGGTCGCCAGGGTGACAGCGTAGATCTCGTGGTGGGTCGGGTGGTCCGGCACCCGGCGGCGGAACGCGAGCTGGGCGCCATCTGGGGACCAAGTCGGGTCGCGGTCGTCATGAACGCCGTCGGTGAGGAGGGTGGCGGGACCGGAGCCGTCCGTGGGAGCGACGCAGAGCGTGTCTCGCCCGCCCCATCGCGAGGTAAAGGCCATGGTTGCGCCGTCAGGCGACCAGCGGGGTGAGCGATCCAGTGCCGGGTGATCGACCAACAGCCGTGCACCCAATCCGTCGGCACCAGCAAGCCAGATTGCTGACCGGCCATCGACGGGGTGGGCTCCGACAAGCGCGAGGCGAGCGCCATCCGGTGACCATTGGGGACCGTCCTCGTCGGAGGGGTCCCCGAATGGGTGAATGTCCTCCAAGGGTTGGAACCCGAGGGTGACGGGCCGAGCCGGGCCGCCATCCAACGGCTGCAGCCAGAGGCGGAGATCGCCTGCGGGGTCACGCGCCAGAAAGGCGAGGAGCGTGCCGTCCGGGGAAGGGTTTGCGGGACCGGGAGCGGGAACAGCGGGATCAGTGAGGGGCGGCGTTGCCGGCGGCGCCTGCTCAACGACCGCCGCCGGCTGACTCGCCGGGGCGCCAACCGTGGCGACGGGCGGCACGAGATCGTCGCGTTCCGACATAGCGAGGGCTCTCCCACAGATTTCCGGAGGACGGATGGACGGGGGGTCCGCCTGGCAGGATGGACCGCGGCCCATAGTACGCCGCAACGCCAGATGCGTCACCAGCCGAACCGGGAGAATCACGGCAGGCCGGTGTGGAACTTCCGCCGTCGGAGGCGTACTGGGATTCAGGCCGGATCGCGCCCGCGCTCCGTGGTGGCCACCCGGGTCCGGGCGAGCTGGAGGGCCTGCTGAGTGAAGCGGATGAGGACGTGGTCGCCCTTGGCGCGGCGGAGCACGAGAGCGCGCTCGAAGCAGGTCACGGCCTCCGCCGGGTCGCCCCGGTCGAGCCGGCACTTGCCGAGGTGCTGGAGGACGAAATCGGCGTAGGAGGCAAGATCCGGGGCCGCGCAGCGCTCGAGGGCGTCGCGGAAGAGGGCCTCCGCCCGGTCCAAGTCGCCGACGTAGCGGGAGGCTTCGGCGAGGCGGATCAGGTTGGCCAGCTCGCGCGGCTGGTCGGCGGTGGCACAGGGGAGGGCGGCCGCGTCGTCTTCCCGCGCGCGGGCGTCCGCGAGCGCGCCGGCCGCGAGGTCGATGGCGCGCTCGATGGCGGCAGGGTCGATCGGCACCTGCCGCAGGTCGGCGTCGTACCGCGTCGCCGCGTTGAGGTCGATCAGGCCCTCCGGGAGCGATCCGCCCACCGTGGTTTCCGATGACGAGACAACGGCCCCAGGGATGTGCCCCGGGGCCGTGCGGTTCAGATCGGTGGGGTTAGGAGTTCTGGCTCTCCTCGGCCTCGTACTGCTGCTCGCGGAACTCCTCGATGTTCTCGATCACCTGATCGGGGATGTCCAGCTCCCGATAGGGGTTGCAGGTAGCCGGATCGTCCGGGGTGGGGCAGATTGGGAAATCCTGTTGGGCCTGCCACTCCAGGATTCGCTCGCGGCGGGGGGGGTTGTAGTCCCGTTCCTCCACCTGGCGGACCATCGCGCCGACCTTGGCCTCGTCAGCGTCCTTATCCTGGGTCATGAGCCGGATCAGCTCGTCCCGGTCCACGTAGTGGCGAGCGATCATTGCGAAGGTGAGGCGACCGTAGTGGCCGATGTCCTCACCCCGATCTAGCGCGTCCAGCAGGTGACTCATCATCGGGCTGCGTCGCAGATCCTCGACGGGCATAGCTTGCTCCTCCATTCGCATTCGACTGTGCCGGGTGCCTCAGATCGAGCACCGCGATCCATCCGTCCTTCCTGGGCCGGGCGATACCCAGCACCGCTCGATAAATATAGAACGCAAGTTCTATACCGTGGGCGTGGCGGATGAGCAGGGGAAGGGGCGGGGTTCGGGGATTGAACCCGGAGGAGACCGACGACCAGGGCCAGAAGCGCCCTGTGCAAGTGGATGCGCCGCGCGCCTCCCACTTCTATCAGGGAGCGTCCTCTCAGGCCGATCGGCTGCCGGTGGACGATCTGGCGAACTCCACTGGCTCACGCCCCGAACCCCTGCGCCGAATTCGGCAGAAGGGGCTGGGAAGGAGCCGACCATTGAGCCGTCCTGGCAGGTCTGGGCGAGCCTCAGTCCAGCGCGATCTTGCCGGGGCCGGCGAACGTCAGCCCAGCGGTGGCGGCGATCAGGGCCGTGCTGGTCTCGAAGCCATTCTCGCCGATCAGCCCATTCGGGGCGTGGACCTTCCGGATTGCGGTCACCTGAGCGTAGGTCAGTGCGAGCGCGGCAAGACGAGTCCTCCAGCCGAGGATCAACGCAAGGCCGCCGCCGAGCTCAGCCGCCGAGAGGGCAACGGCTTGCGCCCGTGGATTGGGCAGTCCGAGGCTGCTCATGAACCCCGTGACGTTGGCGAGGCCACCCTGCTCCATCTGCCCCACGAAGCCCTGCCCCAGCAACTTCTGAGCGTCCGGCGAGACCTGAGCGCCCTTGCCAGTGCCCCCGAAGACCTTCGCGTAGCCGTGGACAACGAAGATCGACCCGACAATCAGCCGGATCACCAGTAGCCCCAGGCTCACCATCCGCCTCACTCCTTCGCCTATCTACCATCCGTACGCCACATCCCCGGCGACCCACACAGGGGGATGCCGGCACTGCCAGCCCGCCGAGAGCCAGCGATCCGCGAGGTATCGGGGTCGAGATCGACCGGGAAGAGCGTCGCATGGCTCATGCCGCGCCGGAGTGAACATAAGACCATGGAATCGGGGGGGGGAAAATCGCGTTCGCTGATGAGGCTCTGAGGTGCATTCGCCAGCAGGAAGGCCCGCCGAAATTCGCTACACGTCTTTGGGCGCGTTCAGATAAGCAATGAGGTCGTGCTCTAGGGTCTCAACGTCGATCACCTCGGTCAGGGCTTCGCCCAAGTTCTCCCGGAGGTAGACGCCGGCCTCCGCCGCGGCGAGGGCACGCACCCGCTCCGCCACGATCTCCGGCTCGATGGCCCCGCGCTCCGCCAACTCCGTGGCTAGGGCACGCAAGCGGATTTGGGCCATCGTGAGCTGAGCAGCCAGGTGTGCCACCGTCCGGGCCAAGATCTCTGCCCATTCGGTCGGAACATCACCATGGTGCCCGTCCCGGTTATCGTCTGGCCCGATGCCGGGGTCCGATGCTCCTCCAAACCGAAACCCGAAATCATCCATCCGTCCCTCCGATCGAGAACGCCACGCCGCCGACAAGATCCTTGCTGCAGGAGCACGGCGCGACCCGCGGCCGGGAGTATACGGCGCACACCACGGCTACCCCCGTCAAGCCGGCTCGACTACAATCCCGCCGCCGATCGAAACGAGCCCAGTCACGCACAAAGGGGGACTCAGCCGGTGCGACGGGGACGGACGCTTGCCTCCCAAGGGGGGATGGCAGCAGGGGATGAGGTATTCATGACGACAGGCGCGAGCCGGCACAGCTGGAGCGCGGGACGCCGGACTCGCTGGTGGGTCACGGCAGCGATGGCCGTTCTGATCGCGGCCGCGACCGGACGCGGCGCACCGGCCGCCGGTGTGATGGATCTGCAGGGCGCGGCGACTCCGACAGCCGTGACCTGCGGGATACCACGGCCGGCGTCTCAGACGGAGGCAACCGATGGCACAGGGGGCGCCGCCGTGGTCACCCCACCAGCCGTCGCCACTCCGGGAGTCACCGCCGTCGACGCGACGACTGCGGCGGCGCTGGAGGCCACAGTGCGGGCGCTTGCCGCCTGCCTCTCCGAAGGGAACAGCGACGTGGTCGCCGAATTGGCCTCAGGACGGTACCTGGGCCTCCTCGTTGGTCTCGGTGAGTCCCTTACGGCCGAGGAGTACGTCGCGCTCGCCGCCGGCCTGCCCGTGGTTCCGGTCACGGTCCGCTCCGTTAGCGGCGCCGCGATCAATCCCTCGGGGGTGGCGACGGCCGAGGTGGTGTACGTGGTCGCCAACCAACTGGTGCGCGCGCGTTGGACGTTCGTCCCAGTGCCGGCGACGGAGGCGACGCCCGCGGTGGACACCAGATGGCGCGTCGACGGAGAGGAGATTTTGCCGGTCGATAGACCAACAGCCGCCTCGGTACGCGTGGAACTGGACGAATACGAAATTGCTGCGGAACCGGAGACGGTCCGCGGGCCGGACCTCGTGCTGAGGGTCCGCAACGTGGGGGAGGAGGACCACGAGGCGCTGGTCGTGCGGTTGGAGGAAGGCGCGTCGGCGACCGACCTCCTCCAGCCCGGCCCTGAGCTCCCGAGCGGGATCACGTTCGTCGGGGAGATCGTCGTCCCGGCTGGTGAGGAGGCAGATCTGGTCCTGGTGGATCTGGAGCCGGGTGTCTACGCCCTCGTCTGTCTCTTCCCTGACGAAAACGGTACCCCGCACCTGGCGCTGGGGATGGAGGCAGAGATCACCGTCCGCTAACGACCTGACAGACATCGAACCTGCTGAAGCGGGGAGCCGAAG
>JAUJMG010000203.1 GCA_030446955.1 Thermomicrobiales bacterium | reverse complement strand
ATGGTGCCTTTAGCTCAATCGGCAGAGCGCCGGTCTGTGGAACCGGAGGTCACGGGTTCGAGCCCCGTTAGGCACCCCAAGATAAACCGTGCTGCCAAGCCAAAGATGAGACCCGGCGGGGCCTAACCGCCGGGTCTCATTGCTTTTCTACCCCAATTCCTACCCCAAAATACCTCGGCAACCGCGAGTCCTTAGGGCTCCTCCCCCCTTCCGTGTCCGTCCGTCTCGGCTTTACCCCACGGCGCCCCGGCAGAGCATCCTTCGCACATGCTTGCCCTCGACCCTAGCGGCGAGCAGCGAGGTAGGCCCGGCCGGTAAGGGCCAGCGATTTGCGCCGATACCCAGCGCGTCCCTCAGGAGTAGAAGCGGGAACTGTGAGCGCGCGAGCGATCGCCCGTCCCTTCCATTCGAGTAGAGCGGCCGAGGGAGGAATGTCACAGCCGTTCTGGTGTTGCGCCGTCCCTGAGAGCAGATGGTTGACGTAAAGGGGATCGTTCGCGATGATCGTTGGTACGCGCTCCGCTCGACCTGGCGACCGCCATATTCAGCCACGCCATGCCCGGCACGCCGCTTCCCGACCAACCCCACGACCTGCCTCTGACGCGCACCCCCTTGATCGGGCGCGAGCGGGAGGCGGCGGCCCTCATCGACCTGCTACGACGCCCCGACGTCGGTCTCGTCACCCTCACCGGTCCCGGCCGGGTGGGCAAGACGCGGTTGGCCCTTCACGTCGCCGCCACTCTCCGTGATGACTTCACCGACGGAGTGGTCTTCGTTCCACTGGCGACGATCACGGAATCGGCCCTCGTCACCCCCACCATTGCCTCGGTCCTGGGCATCCCTGAGACCGGCGACGAGCCGCTGACCCTGCAGATCAAGGCGTACCTGCGCGATAAATGCCTGCTGCTCGTGCTTGATAACTTCGAGCAGGTCGTCGAGGCCGCCCCGGTGGTAGCCGACCTCCTCGTCACCTCCCCAGGGCTGAAGGCTTTGGGCACCAGCCGGGTCCGGCTCCGGCTCTCCTGTGAGCGCGAGCTCGCGGTGCCACCGCTCGGTCTGACAGGCCAGGACGACCGGGCCTCTGTGGAAGAAGTGGGAGAGTCCGAGGCCGCGCGGCTCTTCGTTGAGCGGGCGCAGGCGATGCAGGAAGACTTCGTCCTCACGCCCGACAACGCCTCCGCGGTGGCGGCCATATGCCGACGGCTTGATGGCTTGCCGCTGGCCATCGAGCTCGCCGCCGCTCGGATCAAGGTCCTGCCGCTGCCGACGCTACTCCGTAGGCTAGAACGGCGACTGCCGCTGCTGACCGGCGGAGTACGGGATGGCCCGGCACGGCAGCAAACGATGCGCGACGCCATTGCCTGGAGCTACGACCTGCTCGCGCCCGACGAGGAGGTCCTCTTTCGCCGGCTCGCCGTCTTCGTTGGTGGCTTCACCCTCGCGGCGGCGGAAGCGGTGGCAGGTTGCCCAGGGGACCTCGGCTGTGACGTCGTCGACCGAATTGCTGTGTTGGCGGACAAGAGCTTGCTGCGGCAGGAGACAGGGCGGGACGGAGAGCCGCGTTACCGGATGCTGGAGACGGTCCGGGAGTTTGCGCTGGAGCAGCTGGCGGCGAGCGGCGAGGCGCCGGCGATCCGGGACGCGCACGCCGCCTGGTGCCTGGCGTTGGCCTCGGCGGACCGGTGGGAGCGGCTCGGCCCGGCACTCGGCCCACGGCTGACCCAGTTCGAGGGGGAGCACGACAACCTCCGGGCGGCCCTCGGGTGGGCGCTGGGGCGCGGGGAAGCCTCGACCGCCCTGGGTCTAGGCGGGGCGCTCTGGCCGTTCTGGCGCCTCCGCTGCCACCTCCGGGAGGGGCGCGGCTGGCTGGAGCGGGCGATGGCGCTCGGGGTGGAGGCGCCGCCGGGGCTGCGCGCCGAGGCACTGATGGGCCTCGGCGCAATGGCCTTGATGCTGAACGACCGCGGCGCGGCCCGGCCGGCGCTCGAGTCGGCACTGGCGCTCTACCGCCGGGCTGGGGACGCCACTGGGACTGGGTGGGCGCTGTACCTTCTCGGCGAGGCCGCCCTGTTCTGGGGCGACGACGCCCGGGCGGCGGCCCTGCTGGGGGAGGCCCTCGCGTTGTTCCGGGCCTCCGGTGCCGGGGTGGTGGCGTCCGTGGTGCTCACCGACCTCAGCCACGTGGCCCTGCGGCGGGGCGATCTGGGAAGGGCCGCCACGCTGCTGGAGGAGGCGCTAGCGCTGGCGCGGGGGGCGGGCAACGCCTGGGCAGAGGCTGGCGCCCTCGAAGGCCAGGGCTTGGTGGCTGCCGAGCGGGGCGAGGCGGCGCCCGCCGCCGCCCGGCTCGGCGAGGCACTCCGCCTCTTCTGGGACCTGGGGGACCTCCACTTCGTGGCAGTCTGCCTGGCCGGCGTCGCGGACCGGGCCGGGCGGCACGGGCCGGCGGAGCGGGCGGCGCGGCTGTTCGGGTCCGACGCGGCCCTGCGCGAGGCGATCGGCTCGCCGGTATGGCCGATCGAACGGGTGGCCCACGAACCGATCGTGACCGCGGTCCGCACCAGGCTCGGGGACGCGGGCTTTGCCACGGCGTGGACGGCGGGACGGCGTCTGCCGCCCGAGCAGGTAGCCGCGGAGGCGTCAGCCCTCGCCGCAGCGATCACCGATGCAGCCCCGGTTCAGGAGCGCGACGTCGCAACGGGTGCTGGGCTGTTCCCCCGGGAGCGGGAGGTGCTGCGGCTGCTGGTCGAAGGACCCTCCGACCGAGAGATCGCCGAGGCGCTTGGCCTCAGCTACCGGACGGTGACCTCCTACGTGCGGAACATCCTCTCAAGGCTCGACGTCTCCTCACGGACGGCGGCTGCTACCCGCGCCGTCCGGTGCGGCCTCGTCTAGCTTCCCCCCGCGCTCCGACTACTTCGCCCCTACCGTAGGGCTACGGTGCGGGATACCCGAGAACTCGTGAGCGGCCACCGTAGTCTCTACGATGCGTGACGGCCGGGGAGCGATCATCCTCGTCGCGTGGGGTCGGGAGCCGGCCCGCTGTTCCCATCGCACCGCCGGGAGGAGCACCGTGGACATGACCAGCCCCGAAGTCGATCAGATCGAGCGGACCGACATGACGCGCCGCGACGCCTTGCGCCTCGGCGGCGGCCTGGCCGCCCTGCTGCTGGGCGCCGGGACGCACCACGCCCACGCCGCTGCCCAGGACTCCACTCCCTCGACCCCGACCGCCCCGGTCGGGGTCTCGATGCAGCCGATGGGCGCTGGCCAGCTCGCCTCGGCGCCCGGGCTGGAGCTGACGCTGCGCCGTACCACGCTGGCACCGGGCGGGCGGTTGCCTGCCCACAGCCACCCCGGCGCGCTGGTGATCTTCGTTGAGGCTGGTGCCTTCGGCTACACGGCGCTGGGCGGGACGGTCCATCTAGCGCGCGCCGCCGTCGTGGGCACCCCCGCGCCGGCCGAGGCGATGCCGATGGGGACCGAGGTGATCCTCAACCCGGGCGACTGGCTCTTTGTCGAGGATCCCCAGGACGACATCCGCAACGCCGGCCCGGACGATGTCGTGCTGCTCGTCGCGGGGCTGACCCGGGTTGGCGAGCCGTTCACGACCTTCATGGGCGACATGGAGATGGAAACGACACCAGCCTCGTAACGGTCGCGGAGGGCATCCCTGACAACACGCGTGGGGTGCCCTTCACAAGTTCGACCCGGCTCCCGGCGACAAAGCTTGGGGCGGCCGCGGTGGCCCGCGGCAGGGGGTTCGGTCGCCTGTGCGGCCGGGAGGACGCGACGATGTGCCACGACCCGAGGACCGCGCAAACAATCTGGGCGATTAGGTGCGCGGAGCTGCTGACCGAGGTCACCGAAGCCCGGCGCGTCGGGATCGGCCGCAGGCGGTGTGTGAGTGGTCCGCTGGTCGCCGTAGGGATGCGGCGGCTGGGCGCGGCGCTAATCTGGTTGGGGGCGCGCATGGGGACAGCACCAGATGCTCCCGCCCCGCCCGCCCCGCCCGCCCCGCCCGCCGACCCCGGTCCCCTGCGATAGAGGGATCGCTGCGCCCTCGTGGCCTCGCCGGCACCCTGGAACGGCGGCGCCGGCTTCCCTCCGGTGCTGGCGCGATGAGGCGCGCGACCGCGCAGCACCGCCCGCACCGTCTCGTGGCATACGCGAGCCTCCGCGGCGATCTCGCGTAGGGTCCAGTCTTGCCCGGCCAGGGATGCAATCAGGCGGAGGAGGTCGGAGTCGAGCTTGCGGCGATGCGGGATAGGGTAGGCGTCTCGTTGCACCTCGCTGACGCTGTCGCCCAACGCGGCCTCATGCACGTAGGGTCCAGAGTGATCAGGGAAGCACGTGTGTCAGCGTGCTACTAGCCGCTGGACACCCCGCTCGACGGTCTCCCAGGTCCACTAGGCCTGCCGCCGGACGCCGCTTGATCGGCTATCGCCATTTGCTCTCTAGATGCGTCACTCGTTGCCCGGTCTTATACTTCGTTCAGTGGTCCTGATCCGTTGGGCGCGTTGCCTCTTGGTGTCGCGGTGCACGACGTATCCGTTTCTTTCCCTGGTCAAGAGTTTGCTTTCCTCGCCCGAGCGTCGGCCACTCCCCTTGGCGGACCTGGCGCTGGAGGCCTCCCCGTGCCTCCCAGCCGGGGGTAACCCGCGCCGTTACCCCCGGCGTTGAAGACGTCTCTCAGCCCGAGCGGCACCCCATGGACGCGGTTGGCACTCGACCGTGAGTGATCCTCCCATCCCGTGGTGTGAAGCGCTCGCACGTCGGATCGGAGCGAGGCATGAGCGAGGCGCACTTCGTCGAGGAATTGATCGACCAGGGGGATGATTTCGACCGGTGGTACGTGGAGGTGATCCGCAAGGCGGAGTTAGCCGATGACGCCCCGGTTCGCGGCTGCAAGGTGATCCGGCCCTATGGCTTTGGGTTGTGGGAGCAGATGGTGGCGCGGCTCGACGCCCGGATCAAGGCCACGGGGGTCGAGAACGCCTACTTCCCGCTCTTCATCCCCAAGTCGATGCTGGAGCGGGAGGCCGAGCACGTCGAGGGCTTTGCACCCGAAGTGACGTGGGTCACGCGCGGGGGTGACCACGAACTGGAGGAGCCGTGGGCGGTCCGGCCAACATCCGAGGCCATCATCTGTCCCATCTACGCCCGCTGGGTCCAGAGCTACCGTGATCTGCCAATCCTGATCAACCAGTGGTGCAACGTCGTCCGGTGGGAGGAGCGGCCGCGCGCCTTCCTGCGCACGCTCGAGTTCCTCTGGCAGGAGGGCCACACCTGCCATGCCACCCCCGAGGAAGCGGACGCTCGGGCGCGACAGATGCTGGAGGTCTACCGCCACTTCCTCGAGGACGACCTGGCGATTCCGGTGGTGGCCGGAATCAAGAGCGAGGCGGAGAAATTTGCGGGTGCACTGCGGACCTACACGGTCGAGGCGATGATGGGGGGCAAGTACTGGGCCCTCCAAGCCGGCACCTCCCACAACCTGGGCGACCACTTTGGTCGCGTCTTCGGTATCCGGTTCCTTGACCGGGACGGGGAGCGCAAGTTCGCCTTCAGCACCTCCTGGGGACTCAGCCACCGCACCGTCGGGGCGACGGTGATGGTCCATGGCGACGATGCTGGGCTCAAGCTGCCGCCGAAGGTGGCACCGATCCAGGTGATTGTTGTGCCAATTTGGCGCAACGCCGAGGACCTGGGAGGTGTCGAGGGCATGGTCAATCGGATTGTGGAGCGGCTATCCGCGGTGGCTCGCGTTCGCGTGGACTGGCGAGACGATCGGACGGTCGGCTACAAGTTCAACGAGTGGGAATTGAAGGGCGTGCCACTACGGCTGGAGGTTGGTCCTCGCGACGTTGCTGCCGACCAAGCGATCCTCGTGCGTCGTGACACTCGTGCGAAGCACATCGTTGCCCTGGACCATCTCGCGGCGACGGTCGAGACGCTCCTCGCCACGATCCAAGATGACCTCTTCGCCGCCGCGCAGCGATCACTCGCTGGCCACACCGCTGAGGTTGCAACCCGCGATGAGTTGACGGCACGGGTGGCGGCGAATGCGGGTTGGTCACTCTCGTACTGGTGCGGCGATCCGGCGTGCGAGGGGCGGGTCAAGGCGGAGACCAAGGCGACAATCCGCTGCATCCCGCTGGAGCAATCCGCCGAGTTAGGAACTTGCATCATCTGCGACCACACCAGCCATCAGCGTGTGGTCTTCGCCCGGGCCTACTGATAGTCGGCGCAAGGGCGCACGAACGTACTCCGATCACAATCTGTAGAACCGAAGGTCACGGGTTCGAACTCCGTTAGACGCCCTGAAAAAGAAGCCGGAAAGCGGTACATCCGCTTTCCGGCTTCGGCGTTTTTCCATGAGGCAGAACCGGGCACCCGATCAATCTGCCCCGGACCCCGAGCGGACGGTGGCCGATCGCTCCTGGCCAAGCACCAGGATGCGTTGCACGATCCAACCTCCGGCGATTGCCGCGGCCACCATCACGAGGGGAACGATGGCTGCGGTGGGTGGGGGATCGGTTCGGACCGCCACCGCTCCTTCGGTTGCAGAGCTCATGACTGCACGGCCAATCGCGATGCCAATATGCAATGGAAGCCATGCGCCGGGGACCAGAAGTGCCCATGTCACGGCCGGCCGAGCGCCAAGGGCCGCAACCAGCGCGCCGGCGGCGCCGAAGCCCAGCAAGGCGAGCAGAGGATCGTGGGGCTTGATGCCGACGGCGAGGACAAGCGAGGACCCCAGAACAAGGACGCTGCTCCACTCGCGGTGAGGGGAGCGGCGCACGCTCCATGCGTTTTTTGCGAAGGAACCAAGCCAGAGAAGGCCGCCGGCCCCGTTGAAGAGGCGTGCCACCGACCCATCAGCCGCGATCGCCACACCGACGAGCGCCGCCGCCGTCACCATCCCCGCCGTTCCCAGGCGTTCCCCGCTCGTCAGCCCGTCCGATGGCTTCGTCATCCAGCCAAGCGCCATGCGACACCTCCTCAGAACAACCGTAGGCGGTGACGGATCGGGGCGTCAACAAGTTCCCGTCACTGAGACCACCCGAAGCGGCACGGCTGCTATAATCACAAATGCTTGGTCGTGAGCGGCCGGCACGCCCTCGTAGCTCAACGGACAGAGCACTTGGCTTCGGACCAAGG
>JAUJMG010000202.1:5652-7199 GCA_030446955.1 Thermomicrobiales bacterium | reverse complement strand
GAGGCGTTCGCCGAGAAGATGGTGAAGCTGATGGACCTCGCCGAGCGGTACGGCTGCCCCATCATCGGAATCAATGACTCCGCTGGGGCTCGGATTCAGGAGGGCGTCGAGGGTCTGGCCGGCTACGGCGATGTCTTCTTCCGTAACGTTCGTGCGTCCGGGGTCATCCCCCAGATCTCGGTCATCGCCGGCCCGTGCGCCGGCGGCGCTGTCTATTCCCCAGCCATGACAGACTTCATCTTCATGGTTGAGGGCACGGCCCAGATGTTCATCACCGGACCGGATGTGGTCAAGACTGTCACCGGTGAGGATGTTACCCACGAGCAACTCGGCGGGGCCGACACCCACACTCGGGTCAGCGGGGTCGCCCACTTCACCGCCGCCGACGAGGACGACCTGGTGGACCAGGTTCGCCAACTGCTCTCCTACCTGCCGGCCAACAACCTGGATGACCCGCCCCGTTTCGATCCCATCGACGACCCTGCCAGGGAGGCGTCTGAGCTGGATGATCTGGTGCCCGAGGCCAGCACCAAGGCCTACGACATGCACGACGTGCTCGCGGCCGTGCTTGACGACGGCGACTTTTTCGAGGTCCAGGCCGCCCACGCCGGCAACCTCATCACCGGGTTCGGCCGTCTGGATGGTCAGACCGTGGGGGTGGTGGCCAACCAGCCCCGGGTCTTGGCGGGGACGCTCGATATCGAGGCGAGCATCAAAGGCGCGAGATTTGTCCGCTTCTGCGATGCCTTCAACATCCCGCTGGTGACGTTTGTCGATGTGCCAGGTTTTCTTCCCGGCACCGAGCAGGAGTATGGCGGCATCATCCGCCATGGCTCCAAGCTGCTCTACGCCTACTGTGAGGCGACCGTGCCCAAGGTGACGGTGATCACCCGAAAGGCCTACGGGGGCGCCTACGTGGTGATGTGCTCCAAGCATATCGGGGCCGATTTCAACATTGCCTGGCCGACGGCGGAGATCGCGGTCATGGGTCCGGACGCGGCAGTCGGCCTCATCTTCCGGCGTGATCTTGCCGCCGCCGAGGATCCCGAAGCCAAGCGGAAGGAGCTGGTCCGTCGCTACGAGGATCTCTTCGCCAGCCCCTACCAGGCCGCCTCCCGTGGCTACATCGATGACGTGATTGAGCCCCGGCGCACCCGTCCCTGGCTGATCCGGGCCCTGGACCTTGCCCGCGCGAAGCGGGTCGGCGCTCCCGCCCGCAAACATGGCAACATCCCCTTATGAGTCACGGCGCGGCTGGTCCCGCCATACAGGACGTGACCCAGCACGGTGAGGAGCGAGTTCGGTGGCGGCTGCATGTGCGGCCGGCGCCGACAGACGAGGAGGCAGCCGCGCTGGTGGTTGCCCTGCTGGCCCTCGGCGCTCAATCGGCGTTGCCAGCTCCAGCGGCGCGGAAGGACGGGCTCTCGCGCTGGGCCATGGCGGGACGGTATGCCACCCGCTCAGGGATTGCCAGCGGGTCACGCCTCGGCTGGGGCAGGCAGGCGGAGCGCCGGTAAGAGCGCCACACCAGATCGCGGCACCTACTC
>JAUJMG010000202.1:0-5552 GCA_030446955.1 Thermomicrobiales bacterium | reverse complement strand
GTCCTGCTGAGGAGCGCGGGCTGGTCCAGTGGCTCGGCCAGCTCAAGCGCTCTGCTCAGGTGGTGCAGCGCCGACTCTGGATCGGCACGCCGCTGGGCGAGTCGTCCCAATCGGCCGTGCAGCCGGGCGGCGGCGGCACGGTCCCCCGTCTCCACTGCCAAACGGAGCGCTTGTTCGAAGAGCACGACGGCCTGCGCCGTCTGGCCCGTATCGGCGGCAAGTCCGCCGAGCGCCGCGAGAAGTCCCGCCTGTGCCCCGGTCTGACCCAGACGCCGATTGAGATCGAGCGCTCGCCCGTAGCACTCACGGGCGCGGGTCGGTTGGCGCTGGGCGGCGTGAATCTCGCCGAGCCGGGTCAGCAAGCTCGCTTGGAGTTCCACGTCGTCGATCCGCCGGGTCAGACCGATCGCCCGGGTGATGGCGCGAACCGCGTCCCCTGGCTGGCCGAATCGCCACAGGGCATCCCCGATGCTCCCCAGCCACTGCGCCTCGTGGGCCGCGTCCCCGGCGCGCTGGGCCAGATCCATGGCCTGCATCAAGTGATCCAAGGCCTCGGCCGGGCGATCCAGCGCGGTGTAGGCGACGCCGAGTCCTCCCAGGGCTCGCTGCTGCAGCCGCCGGTCGCCGATCGCCACGGCAAGATTTAGAGCGTGTCCAAAATCGGTGATGGCCTGTTCGGCGTGACCGAGCCCCAGGTTGGTGGCACCGAGTTGAACCGCCCATGAGGCCGCCGCTGGCCGGTTGCCGAGACGCTCCTCCAGCCCAACGATGGCGCGCTCCCGCTCTGCTGCGCGCTGAAGGCGTCCGAGACGACGCTCCACAGCGACGAGTTGCGCGAGGCAGCGGTTCTCCAGGGAGAGATCACCGATCTCCTGGGCGATGCGCAGCCCGACCTCCAGCCGCGAGGCCGCCTCCTCCGGCTTGCCGGCGCGGACGAGCGTCGCCGCCAGGTCGAGGACAATTCGGCTCTGGAGCACGAGATCGGCTGTCCGCTCCGCAGCGTCCAGGGCTTGCCGTTGCAAGGCGGCCAGCGTGGCCGGGTTCGTGTTCGCCGGCATCAGTTCGATCTGATGGAGGAGGGCCTCGGCCAGGCCACGGTAGTGGTCCAGTCGCTGGGCAGAGCGACCCGCCCGGCGGTAGAGCCCTTGAGCCGCGGTCAGGTCGCCCTCGCGGCGAAGGAGGTCGCCGAGCACGAGCGCCGCGTCCACTTCGGCCACACCGTCGTTCGTCTCTTCGTCCAGATCAAGTTGTTGGGTGAAGAGGGCACGGGCCCGCTCGGTGTCGCCGGCGTCTAACGCTCGGTGAGCCAGCCTGGCGAGAGTTTGCCGGCCCCCCTTGATGTAGGCAGCCCGCTGAGCGGCGGCGTAGGCGTCGCGCAGCAGTTTGTCGCGCTCGCGACTCGGGTCATCGGCCGGCAGCAGGGCCTCGAGCCGGAGGCCCAGGTCCACGCTTTGCCGATCGAAGCCCTTTGCGCAGGCGGCGGCGTAGGCTAGACGCCCAAGCACGAGGGCGAACTCGCGGTCGGAATGAGTCCGCTCCGCGATCGTTCGGTCCAGGGCGTGGAAGTCCTCGTCGGCGAGCGCGTCGAGGATGGCCGGGTGGCGGACCTCGTTCAACGCGCCTTGCACTGAGCGCCGTCGCCCGACGGTCTCACGCGCGATCTGGATCAGGAGTATCTCGCCTCCCCGGCCGCGGCCGGTGAAGCGGCTCATCCAGCCGCTCACCAGGGTCGCTCCTCAGCTAACGCTTGGCGCAGCCCCGTCAGCGTCAAGTTGCCGCCCGAGAGCACCACCGCGACCTTTTTCCCGGCGAGTCGCTCCCTCTGGGCGTAGGCCGCCGCGAGCGCCGCCGCACCCGCTCCTTCAGCCAGTTGTCCCGTCGTCTCCAGGAGGGTCAAGATCGCCTGCCGCATCTCCCGGTCAGAGACGAGGATCATATCGTCCACGCGGTCCCAAAAGATCTGAGCCGGTAACTCAAAGGCGACCCGCGTGGCAACGCCCTCCGCAAAGGTGTCGGCACGATCGAGTGTCAGCAGTTCCCGCCGCCGCCACGAATCATGGACAGCTGACGCCCCAACCGCCTGGACCCCGATCACTTCCAGATTGGGATTGATCGTCTTGCCCACAATGCAGGCGCCGCAGAGGCCGCTTCCGCCGCCGATGGGCACCAGCAGCGCGTCCAGGTCCGGCACGGCTTCGAGGATCTCCAGGGTGGAGGTGCCGACGCCCGCGATGAGCTCCGGGGTATTAGCGGGATGAACGAGGTATGCGCCTTCGGTCTCGGCCCGCTCCTCGGCGGCAGCCCAGGAGGCATCGAAGTCGGCTCCGGCGAAGACGACCTCGGCACCAAGCCGGCGCATCGCCGCCACCTTGTTGGGGTTCGCCCCTGCCGGCGCATAGATCAGGGCCCGCGCCCCGAACTCCCGCGCCGCGTAGGCGATCGACTGACCGTGGTTGCCCGTCGAGGCGGTGACTACCCCGCGGGCGCGCTCCTCCGGCGAGAGCCTGCTGAGCAGGTAGAGCCCGCCCCGAACCTTGAACGCCCCGATGGGCTGCACGTTTTCGCACTTGACGAAGACTGGGAACCCAAGCCGCTCCGCAAGCGCGGGTGGTGCCAGCAGGGGCGTGCGCGCCAGGTACCGGTCGATGACGGACCTGGCGCGATACACCTCGGCGAGCGTTGGGATGGGCCAGTCCAGCGGACGGGAGGCTGAGGGGAGGGGTGGCGCGGCGCTGACCGTCTCAAGCATGGGACCGGCTCCTTGGCGACGGGCGCCCAGTGGCGATGGAGGGGGTAACCGGCGGGACGCCACGCGGCGGCTGCACAACGGAGAACGCGGACGGAGACCTGGAAGGCGCCGAAACCGATCGCTCGTCGACCAGCCCCGCCGTCGATCGTCGGTGCGCTTCCATCGATGCTGACGAGTCTACCACCTGCCCTTCACCCGCGAGGGCGCCAGGGATGTGAAAGAAGCGTGGTCGACCTTGGCCTGAGGGGCTGACTCGCTTGTGGTGCCGCTCGCGTGAGCCCCGAGTTGACTGGCCCCTCACCCGGTTCTACCCTGCTCTGGCAGTGGGACACGAGCGGGCGACACGAAGCGGAGCGGAGTGGGCCGGTGGAGGACGTGGAAATGAGCGATCGCAGCGATCTAAGTCCCGGGTTCGGGGAGCGGCTGCGGTGGGCCGCCACACGGGCTCACAGCCTGGTCTGCGTTGGGCTAGACCCAGACCTGAGGCGATTTCCGGCTCACCTGCGGGACGAGCCAGAAGCGGTGCTTCACTTCAATGCGGCGATTGTGGAGGCTACCCACGACCTCGTCTCTGCCTATAAACCCAACCTTGGCTTCTACGTCGGCTTGGGGTTGGACGGTCTCACCGCGCTGCTGGCGACCCGGCGGCTCATCCCCGCCCACATTCCCGTGATCCTGGACTGCAAAGTCGGGGACATGGGGAACACGGCCGCCGCCTACGCCCGGGGCTACTTCGACGAGTGGGGTTTTGACGCCATCACGGCCAACCCTTACCTCGGCGAGGACAGCCTGGCTCCCTTCCTCTCCTACAGAGACCGCGGCGTGATCGTACTCTGCAAGACCAGCAACCCCGGCAGCGGCGATCTGCAAGACCTCCCGGTGGGAACTGGTGGTGATCGGCATGAACCGCTCTACCTCACTCTGGCCAGCTGTGCCGAGGAGTGGTCCCAACGGCATCCGGCAACCGTTGGTCTGGTGGTCGGCGCGACGTACCCCGAGCATCTCGCTGCTGTTCGTGATCGCTGTCGGGATCTGCCAATCTTGCTCCCCGGCGTCGGGGCGCAGGAGGGCGATCTCGCCGCGGCGGTTCGGGCCGGGTTGGACGCGGCCGGTGGCGGCCTCCTCGTTACCTCCTCCCGAGCCATAACTTATGCGGGCGCTGGCCGGGATTTCGCTGACCGGGCCCGCGAAGCCGCCCATCGCCTCCGCGACGAGGTGAACGCGGTGCGACGTGCAGTGGGAGTTGCTCCAGCCGGTGGGTAAGACGGCGGTCCGACTGGTCGCCTTCAGGAATCCCCAACTCGATCGACCGGGATGACGCTTGCCCATAGGGGATGTCGAGAGGCGGCACCGTAGCAGCGCGGATTCGACGGCAAATGATGTCGAGTGGGATGGATAGCCAAAACCCGGTGTGCGTGGTACGCTCAAAGCATAAGGGGCCCGCTTCAGCGCCCCATGTTTTTTATGCGCCAACGACGTGCGTGAGCAGGGGCAGCGGAACGATGGCGACGCGGGGCACGACCGGGGAGCCGGGGAGGCGGCGGAACCTCCCTTTCGGGGTGACGGCAGTCGCCGTTGCGTTACTTCTGGCGGTAGGCGTACTGCCGGCCGGAATGGGGCCGGCGCGGGTGGAAGCACGGGCCGCTGCGGCGACTACCTCGGCAGTGGCTGATCTACCCGCGGAGATGATCCCGCCAGATATGGGCCAGGCGGGCATTCAGGTCTTCGTTGAGGCCACTGCCCACACCGTCCGCGGCCAGATGCTCGACTACTGGCGCGCCAACGGCGCCGCATCGGTCTACGGCAACCCCATCTCCGAGCCCTTCGCGGCCGCAAACGGATACTACAGCCAGGCGTTCGAGAATGCTGTCTTTCAGTACCTGCCGGACTATCTCTATACTGAGGATCCGGATGTCCGCTTGATGCCTATCGGCCAGGCGGCGATCGATGCTCGCGGCGGAGGGTTCCGCAACGACGGCCGTCGAGCAGCGGGTGGCGGGGATCGCCGTGGCTCTAAGTGGCGACCTCTCGATCCCGTGGGTGGGAAGACTATCCCCCGCGTTCTCAACGAGGGTGGCGTCTACGTTGAGGAGACGAGCCACACGATCTCGGGCGACTTCCTGGACTGGTATGAGAACCACGAGGGGCAGTTCTATCTTGGCAATCCTCTCAGCCAGCCGATGGCCGATCGCGGCCAGACCGTCCAGTGGTTCGAGGGCGGCTTGCTGATGACGGGCGACGAGGGTACACGCCTCGCCCCCCTTGCCGAGGAGTCGGCAGCCCTCCTTGGCATTGATACCGAGCCCGTCGAGCAGGGCGACCTGCCGACCTTCGACGAGCGATTGCTGGTGACCGCTGAGAACCCGAACCCGCTGGGTGACATCGACGCTCCCGGGGCGAAGCGGATCGAGATTGACATCTCCAAGCAGACCCTGTGGGCTTACCAGGGAGACACGCTGATCACCTCAACCTTGATCAGCACTGCCGCGGAGCCGAATCACACCGAACGAGGGCTCTTCCACGTCCGGTACAAGAAGGAAAAGGAAGACATGGCCGGCTTCACCGACGGGACCGGTGAGGTGGTCGGTCTTGCGGATGGTGTTACCGGTGAGCAGAGCGGCATTCGGTACGAGGTCAAGGACGTCCCGCACGTGATGTACATCAACCTCGACGCCGAAGCCCTTCATGGCGCCTACTGGCATAACAACTTTGGCACCCCGATGAGCCACGGCTGCCTCAACCTGCCACTGGATATGGCCGAGTTTCTCTACGGCTGGGCTCCGCTTGGGACCCAGGTTTGGGT
>JAUJMG010000201.1 GCA_030446955.1 Thermomicrobiales bacterium | reverse complement strand
GACCCGAGGATCGCCGCCCCCGCCGAGACCACCCCTAACTCGACGGCCCGCACAATATCCAAGCCAAGCCCCCCTGACTGGGCCGTACCGCCCGAAGTCGATGGCCTTATAGCACCTGGTGTCCGAAGCGGCTACCACCTGCCGGATGGCAGTATCAGGAGGAAACGTGGAAGGTGCTGCCGTCAGCGCGAGATTTTCACGAACACGTCCAGATTGACACCCCAGATGGTGAGTGCGACACTCCCGCTGCCGGGCCTCATGGGACCTGGCGTTAACAATAGAGTCGCTGCAGCAGAGGGTGTCCGCGTCTTTTGAGGCGCGGAGTCACAGGGGGAAACCGGTGCGAGGCCGGCGCTGTCCCGCAACTGTATCGCCGCTTCGCGTCCCGGTTGGGAACGAGCGGCGGAGCCAGGTCGCCCGCCTCCGCTGCGTCCGACGCCCTTCGCGCGAAAGGGGAGGACACCGCATGCTGTGCCGCACGCCGACCTGACCGTCGCCGTTCCCGACGCCGCTTCGGCCCGACCCGCTCGCCAGAGCGGGTTTTTTGTTGCCCGATACACCCGTATCTGATTCGGAGCGCCCAGCCCCTGGGATGCCCCTCCGCCGGGCGACCTCTTGCTGATCGAGCGCCGACCGTACCGTTTGAGGAGGTTTCCGTGTTGCATCTTCCGTCGCTTTCCGCGGCGTCCGGTCTGTCCGCGGCAGTGGCCCGCCGTCTGTTCGTCTTGCTCCTCGCGGCTAGCCTCCTCGGGACAGGGCCGATAGCGATCAGCAAGGCGCTGGCTCACGACGACCACGGCACCCCGTCGGCCTCGCCCATCGCCTCCCCGGAGGCCGCTGGGTCACTGGAACAGGCGGCTGCCTGGCTTCTCACCCAGCAGGGCCCGGACGGAGGATTCATCGGCTTCTCCGGCACCAGTGATCCCGGTGCAACGGCCGACGCGGTGATCGCGCTCGCGGCGGCACGGGAGGCGGGTGTCGAGGTTGATGCGCCGCTGGAGGCGGCACTGACCTACTTGGACGCGCAGCAGGCCGCCTACGCTCAGACTGGCGCTGGCCAGGCGGCCAAGTTGGCCCTCGCCTATCTCGCTGGAGGGCGTGCCTCTCAGGTTGGTGTTATCGCCGACAGCCGGGCGCGGGCCGAGGCCAGCGCCAACCCTACGACCGGGCTCTACGGCACTGGTGTTTTCGACCACGCGCTCGTGATGCTCGCCCTCGCCGGATCAGGCAGGACGGTTTCTGACTCTGCCGTTGCCGCTCTTGAGGCTACTCAGGGTGAGGATGGGTCCTGGGCCTTCGACGGCTCCACGGCGCCGGGTGCAGGGGATAGCAACACGACGGCGCTGGTGATCCAAGCCCTTGTGGCCGCCGGCCGTTCAGGCGATCCGATGGTGGCAGAAGCGCTCGACTTCCTGAAGACCGTCCAGGCGCCTTCGGGCGGATTCGCTTTCCAGCCGGCAGACCCGCTTGTGCCCGACGCCAACTCGACGGCGCTCGCCGTCCAGGCGCTCGTTTCCCTCAACCCCGATCCATCCTCCCCAGATGTTGTCGATGCTGCGGGAGCCCTGGCGGCATTCCAGAACCCGAGTGGCTCGTTCCGATACACGGACGACCAGCCAGACGACAACCTCTTCGCGACCCTTCAGGCCGTCCCCGCTCTGGCTGGCATCCCGTTCCCCGTCGTGGCTGGTGGGACCGACAGTGCAACCCCGGTGGCGTCGCCCGTGGCCTCCCCGGTCACTCGGATCGTGATGAGCAACGATGTCCGCCCCCAACTGCGGCCGGCTGCATAAGCGGCCCGGCGTGGGTTGCAGAGGTTGTAGGACACTCCAGAAATGTCGGTTCTTGGGGGCCGGTCGATGACGGCCCATCTCGCTCGCTCGGTTGTGGGCCTCCTGCTCGTGATCGTGGCCGGGTGGGCAGGGACGGCGGGCATGGCCTGGGCCGCCACGCCGATCACCGGGCTGGAACCAGACCTACACCACGCGGGATTGGTGGTGCGGCATGGAGACGGACGGGTGACCTACGCTTACGTGCCGTTTGAAGAGGACGCCATCAGCGGGATCGATCTGCTGAAGCGCAGCGGCATCTCGCACGTGACCATCTCCTTCGGGGGCCTGGGCGAAGGCGTCTGCTCCCTGGAAGGGGAAGGGTGCCCGGCTGCTGAGTGCCGCCGTAGCGTCTGCCAAGGACCCGGTGCAAACGCCCCATTCTGGCAATACTTCCGGCAGAGCGCTCCGGGCGAGTGGCGCCCGCTCACCCTCGGAGCCAGTTCGACGAAGGTGCGCGATGGCGATGTCGATGGATGGTCCTGGACCGGCCACGAGGCGGGGTTGCCGGCCGTTTCCCTGGCAGATGTGGCTCGCCTTGCTGGGGTTCCCCTCAATGACGAGGGGCAGGGGGGCGATCTGCCGGCCCTCCAGACGGTCTATCCTCCAGGCGTGGCACCACTCGCGGCAGAGGAGGGGCAGGGGACCATGGTCTATGTGGTGGCTGGCGGCCTCCTCGTGTTGATCGGTGGCGGTGCGGTGTATGCCGCTCGTCGTCGGAGGGTCGGTGAGGATGCCGAGGGGTGAGCGGGCACGGCCGGACAGACTTGGACGCCCGCGCCTGGCTCCTGTGGGGAGTGGCCGCCAGCCTGCCGCCCCTGTTGGGTCGGAACCCCTTTGTCCTCACCGCTACACTGTTGGCCGTCCTCGGCGTGCGTGCTGCAATGGCCCCCTCCGATGCTGAAGGTGCCCTTGCTTGGAACGGTATCGTCCGCCTTGCCGCCGTCTTCGCGTCCGTTGGGACGCTCTTCAACGTGTTGACGGCCCATCTCGGTGACCGTCCCTTTGCCTCCGTTCCGGACTCCCTGCCGATCATCGGCGGTCCCCTGACGCTGAACGCGCTGGTGTATGGGCTCCTCAGCGGGTCGGCACTGTTGACGCTGGTCCTGGTCGGGACGACGCTGGGAGCGGCGCTCGATTGGCCGGCGCTGGCGCGCCTCCTTCCGGCGCGGCTCTCGACGGTGGCGGTGGCGGGGGCGGTGGCCTGGGCATTCATCCCTCAAACCGTTGTCGCCCTGCGGGAGATCCGGGAGGCCCAGGCAGCCCGGGGCTACCGGGCACGCGGCGGACGAGACCTCGTGCCGTTGCTTGTCCCGCTCTTGGCCGGTGGGCTGGAGCGCGCGGTCACGCTGGCTGAGGCCCTGGAGTCGCGTGGCTTCTCCTCATCGTCCGATCAGCAGGATTGGACATCTGCCGGTCCTCCGTGGCGGGCCGTTCTCGCCGCCCTCGGCTTGGCGGGAACTCTCCTTGGTGCCTACCTGCTTGCTGCCGAAACTCCCATCGCAGCCCTGACAACGATCGGTTTCTCGGCAGTCGCCCTCGCCGTAGCCGGTGCGGACAAGCGGAACCCTCGGCGACGGACGCGATATCGACATACCCACTGGCGTCAGCGGGACTCCGTGGTTGCGGGCACCGCCATCATCGTGGTCGCCGCCGTGGTGATAACTCTCGCCGCTGATCCGCGAGCCATTCGATATGACCCCTACCCTAGTCTGATACCACCCCGGGTCAACCTTGGTCTGCTCGCCGCCCTGACGTTGCTGCTTTCCCCAGTCCTGGTCGCTCCAGTACGCCCATCCGGCTCCCCGTCGGCGAAGACTTCCCGCAGCGTTCAACGGGTGCCGCTGCCGTGAGCCTCCTCGCCCCGCCTCCCCAGGTCCGCTTTGAAGCGGTCTCCTATCGCTATCCCCAACAAGCCGAGCCGACGCTCCAAGGCGTGGACTGGCGGGTTGAGGAGGGTGAGTTCGTCGTTGTTGCGGGACCGTCGGGAAGTGGCAAATCGACGCTGCTCCGTTGCCTAAACGGGCTGGTGCCGCACTTCTCGGGCGGCCGGTTCGGCGGTACCGCGCTCGTCGCTGGGCGTGACACTCGTCGGAATGGCCCTCGATCACTTAGCCGGCTGGTTGGATTCGTGTTCCAGGACCCAGAAGCACAGCTCGTCACCAGTCGGGTCGAAGACGAGTTGGCCTTCGGCATGGAGCAATTGGGTGTCGCCCCGCTGACGATGCGCAAACGGGTCGAGGAGGTGCTGGACCTCCTTGGGATCGCAGCACTGCGGGGTCGGGATGTCGCCACCTTGTCTGGAGGAGAGCGGCAGCGCGTGGCCGTCGCGGCGGCGCTCTCGCTGCAGCCCTCAATTCTGGCGCTGGACGAGCCGACCAGCCAGCTCGATCCCTGGGGCGCGGAAGACGTGCTGAGCGCGTTAACCCGGCTCAATGAGGACCTCGGCCTCACTGTGGTCCTTGCCGAACACCGCCTAGAGCGGGTCGTCGCACATGCGGATCGGCTGCGGTTCCTGCCCGCGGGTAATGGGGCAGCCGTAGAGGGCCGGCCACGGGAGACGCTGGCGGCGATGGACGTTGCACTCACCCCGCCGCTGATTCGCCTTGCTCGCCGTATTGGATGGCAACCGCTGCCGTTGACCATAAAGGAGGGCCGCGCCTGCGTCAGGTTGGACCCCCGGCATCCAGCATCGCCGCCAACCGACCGGCTTTCCCCCGTCGGACGGCCCGTCGTGGTCGTCCAGGATGTGACGGTCGGTTACGGATCCCGCGCCGTGCTGGAGCATCTGAATCTGGACGCGGGTCCCGGTGAACTGGTCGCCCTCATGGGCCGCAATGGATCCGGCAAGACGACGGTGTTGCGGAGCGTGATGGGGCTGCATCGACCGAAGACCGGCGTCATCACGGCCTGCGGTCGCGATCTCTCCCGCGTCGATACCGCAGAGTTGGCGCGGGATGTCGGGTACGTGCCGCAACAGCCGGGGACGTTGCTCTTCGCAGAGACGCTGCGGGAGGAACTTGCCTTCACCCTTAAGCACCACGGAGGGCGCGGAAAGGACCTGGAGACTGTCCTCGCCCTGCTCGGATTAGCTGACGCCGCTGAACGTCACCCACGGGATCTGAGTGGCGGAGAACGGGAGCGGGCCGCTCTGGCCGCGGTGCTGGTTGGCGCACCTCGGGTGTTGCTCCTGGACGAACCGACCCGAGGGATGGACGCCGCTCGCAAAGCGGCCCTCGGCACCATCCTCCACGACCTCTGCGCAGAAGGCGCGACGGTGCTGATGGCGACCCACGATGTCGAGTTGGTCGCGGCCGTCGCCACTCGTGTCGTGCTCCTTGGTGATGGCAGGGTTGTCGCGGACGGTTCGCCGCGGGAGGTTCTCTCGGGGTCGCTGACCTTCGCCACGCAGATTAACAAGCTCTACGGCGGCCAATGGCTGACAGTGGAAGACGTGGTGACAGGGCTGGAACGAGGCAACGATTAACCGTCGCTGAGGTCCAGCGTCAGTCTCAGGGCCAGGTTGAGCGGTTTCGCAGGGCGGGCTCGTTGCGGTTGACGGCCCGCCTCCGCCCGCCCGCTAAGCATCGCTCAGCCGACGTGTGGGACGACGTCCCGCGCCAGCACCTCTAACGTCTCCCGATCGCTCGCGTCAACCTGGACGACGAAGTAGCGGAAACCAACTTCTACGCGTGCCTGGAAGAACTCCACTACACCGGCGGCTGGACCAGTCAAGACGGCTTTCCCACCCGAACGACGAAGCCCAGGCGACCCCGACCGCTCATGCGGCGTTCTGGCCAGCTTGGCGCGGCGCGCCGGCTCGCTCACTGCAAGCACGAGCATCTGGGTGAAATGAGTGCGGAGGATCTCGTGCTCGGGCCGACCGACCTCGGCACAGTGCTCCTCAAGGACCGCCAGCTTCCGGCGTAAGGCTGGCAGCCCGTTTCCAGCGAGGGGTCCTCGCTCATCCTCGGTGGGTGGCTCGCCCAGGTTGCAGGCGTCGGCGAGCCGGGCCACCAGTCGTAGGGTGCCGCGCTCACCGCTTCCGCCGATGACCACCGGCGGACGGGGAGTTTGAACCGGGGGCGGCTCGACGCGCATCTCCGAGACCCGGTACTGCTCGCCGGAAAAGGTAAAAGGCTCTGGTCCCCACACGCCCTCCATGATGGCTAGCGCCTCTTCCAACCCGATTCGTCGCTCAGAGGCGGAAGCGAAGGGCACATCAAGCGCCTGAAACTCCTTCTCCAACCAGCCGATGCCGAGGCCCAGGAGGAGGCGGCCGTTGCTCAGGTTGTCCAAATCAGCGGCGAGCCGGGCGAGGTACGCCGGGTGCCGGTAGGGAACGCAATTGACGAAAGAACCGAGGCGGACCCGTTGTGTTGTCGCCGCCATGGCACCGAGGGTGATCCAGGGATCGACGTGAACGCTCGGGTGGTCGAAGACGAACAACCCGTCAAACCCCAGGGCCTCGACCAACGTGCCACTCTCGACGAGGCAGGATGCTTCGTCCGGGCGCGCCACCAACTGCACGCCGAACCGAACCCGCGCGTCACCGGCTGCTACCCAGGGGTGCCGTCCCATTTCTCGCACCCTCCCCACCGCATTCCCGGTGTTCGGACTGCATGACATCCGCGTTCTCATAACCGCGGTCCACGTCCACTCGCCGCTCTTCCCGCGCCACGTGGATCCACGGAGGCAGAGCGTCCGGGTACCCTCCCTATAGGAAGATCTCTGCGACGGGCAACCGGAAGTCCGGCAGCACGTCGCCGCCGTCGAGATCATTGGTCTCCGTTAGGACTCTGGCGGTGCGGTCAGACGTCCATACCGTGACGGTCCGCCGTCGTTCGATGACCCAGCCCAGCTGCACGCCGGTGTCGAAATAGGTCAGCACCTTGTTGGACAGCTCGGTGGCAGTGTCGGACAGGGAAATCACCTCAACGACGAGGTCTGCGCAAGTCTGGGAAACCGGTCGGGTTCGTCGTCGGACGGGATTCGGTTGGCTGCAACGAACGCGGCATCTGGCGCCAGCACGACACCAGGATCTCTGGCGAGGACGAATTTCGTCTCTGCGCCGAACAGGTCCCCTAGACGAGGCGTGGATGCGTGTATGGCGAGTGGCGTCGACACCTTGACGGTGATCTTCCGGTGCCTCCCTCCCGTCCGCGACATCGGGGTCAATCCTCCCCGGATCAACTCGGATCAGTCATCGGTGGTCGCATGGCCTCTAGGTCCTCGGCCGTGAGCGGGCGAATCGTTGCCATCCTCGTTCCTTGCCTTCAAAAAGGCGCCGGGGCCGGCTTCCCTCCAGTCGCGGCGCAAGTGGCGGTCGCAAACCGTCAATACCCGAGGCGCTTGTCCACGACGTTCAGGAGGGGTTCCCCGTTCG
>JAUJMG010000200.1 GCA_030446955.1 Thermomicrobiales bacterium | reverse complement strand
GCCGGCACCCCCGGCGCCGACGATCACGGCATCAAAGCGGTGATAGGCCATGGAGATTCCTCCGGGGGGTGTAGGCGACAAGCGGGAAGCAGGGGTGGTTGGCCTGACGGAAACGTGGACGGGGTAAAGGCAGGGGAGTTGGATGTGTTTCCGTCACCTGCCTATCCACCTCGAAACCTACGGCGGTAGGGCATGGGTGTCAAGGTTATTCCATACTGAGGGCGGTGAGTCCCTGCCAGGGTAGAGGTAGGCATGGAGAAGTGGACTCGCCAGCAGTCTCAGGTGACGTTGCATGCGGCCCGTGTTTGTGGAGGGGCGGTGTATACTCCGCCTTGTCGCCCCTGCCTTGCCGTGGCTGGGTCACCCCCTAACACATGTCGTTCACGGATCGCTCCTCGGAGCGAGGAGGAGCCGGGTTGCAGTCCTTGACCGGGCCTCGTATCGCGGCTTCGCGAAGCGCGGCCGAGATGATCACGCCGCAGGTGCTGGATCTGACGGCCCGTATCGCGGCCATACCCGCCCCGACGGGTGACGAAGGGGCACGGAGCGCCTTTGTAGCAGACGAGGCGAGACGCCGCGGCTTGCAGGACGTGAGGGTGGACGATCTAGGTGACGTGGTGGGGGTACTTCCCGGTCGCACCGACGGTCCCCCGGTTTTGCTTGCTGCCCACCTCGACACCGTCTTCCCTGCAGGCACACCATTGCCGATCGCCCAACGCGAGGGCCGCTTGTCCGGGCCGGGCATTGGCGACAACAGCCTCGGGGTGGGAGCGCTCTTCTGTCTCCCAGCGCTCCTAGAAGCGATGGGCACTCGGCCAGAGGTTGATCTTATCCTTGCCGCTCCGGTGGGTGAAGAGGGACTGGGCAACCTGCGAGGCATGCGGGCAGTGGTCAACAGCCTGCCTCGTCTCGGTGCGGCGGTGGCCATTGAGGGGCACAATCTGGGCCGGGTGACGCATATCGCGGTTGGAAGTCGACGGTTGCGCGTCTCCCTGACGGGTCCGGGTGGACATAGCTGGGGGGATTACGGGCGTCCAAGCGCCATTCACGCGCTTGCCGTGCTGATCCAAGAACTGGATTCCCTGGCACTCCCGACTCACCCGAAGACAACCTTGAATGTCGGGTTGATCGAGGGCGGTATTTCCGTCAACACGATTGCGCCGACGGCCTCGTGCGTCATCGACATGAGGTCAATCGATGAGGAGGCGCTGGCTGAAACCGGCGACCGGATCGACCGCATCATTGAGAGCGCGGGCCGCGGCGAGATGACGGTGCATCGGGAGGTCCTCGGGGAACGCCCGGCTGGGCTCGTTCCGCTTGATAGCCGAGTCGTTAGCATCGCGACAGATGTCCTCTCGAGCCTTGGCCTTGAACCGGTCTGTGACGCGTCAAGTACTGATGCCAACATTCCGATTAGCCGCGGGATTCCGGCAATTTGCATTGGTCTCACTTCCGGCGGCAACGTTCACCGGGAAGATGAGTACATCGACCTCAATCCCGTACCTACTGGCCTCGCCCAGCTTGGTCTCGTGGCCCTAGAGCTTGCCCGTGATCTTCAAGACAACCGGGAAGGCACGGAGCGGGGATAGCTCCGAACTTGTCGCTCGCCGCCTGAGAGGTTCCGCCCCGTTTGGGAGAAGCCCGCTTGCCTGATTCTTACGTGGCCCTCGATGTCGAGGCCACCGGCATGGATCCCTCTCGGCACGAGATTATCGAGGTTGCGGCCGTTGCGTTTGACTGCGATGGCGAGATCCACCGGTTTTCGTCGCTCGTCCGCCCGAGGAGCCGGTTATCGCTTGACATCGCCACCCTGACGGGTATCGGTCAGGAGGAACTGCGAGCGGCGCCAGTGCTTGGGGATATCACCCCGCGACTGCGCCAGTTGCTTGCCGGACGTCCAATCGTGGGCCACTCGGTGGGGATGGACGTGGCGATGCTGGACGCGGCCGGGCTCGTCCTTGCGAATCCGGTCTACGACACGTTTCAACTCGCCACGTTGCTCCTTTCAGACATGCCCTCGTTCAACCTTGCGGCCGTGGCACAGCGTCTCGGTGTGTCGGCTGCCCAGGGCCACCGGGCGCTCGATGACGCCGCCACGTCGGCCGGCGTCTTTCGAGCCATGCTCAAACTTCTGGAGCAATACGACGCCTCCACGTTAGACCAACTCGCCGGGCATGCCAGGACAGCGGACTGGCCGACGGCCCATCTCTTCACCATGGTGGCGGATCGGCAACTCCGTGGGCCGCTCTTCGTCCCGGCTGATCACGCCGCGCGCGGACCTCACGAGCTTGCCTTTCTCGCTGCTTTGGACCGACCGGAGCCGTTGCGAGCGACTGGTTCCACGAAGCGGATCGAGCCTGCCGTCGTGGGTGAAATGCTGGCGGCGGATGGCCCGTTGAGCCACGTCGTGCCGCATTACGAGTATCGTAGCCAGCAGAAGGCGATGGCCAACGGTGTCGCACGGGCGCTGGACGAAGACGGCCAACTGCTTGTGGAAGCAGGCACCGGAACGGGGAAGAGCGTCGCCTACCTCCTTCCCGCAGCCATGTACGCCGTTGAGCGAGGGGAGCCGGTCGTCGTCTCGACCAATACCTTGGCCCTTCAAGACCAGCTATTTCGGAAGGATATCCCTGACCTCCAGCGCACGCTTGCTGACGACGGCGAGACGCCTCCCTTTCGGGCGGCGGTGCTGAAGGGGCGGACGAATTACCTTTGCCTCCGCCGATGGTTCACCGGCCAGCGTCAGCCCACCCAAGACCCGGTGGAGGCCCAACTCCGGGCAAAGGTGCTGCTGTGGCTGGGAACGACGGAGACCGGGGATCGCGCAGAGCTGCGACTGGATGGTGAGGAAGAAGCTCTCTGGCGTCACCTTGCGGAGGAGGAGAATGCGTGTGTTGCGTCCCGCTGCGTCTACCAGCAGCGTAACCAGTGCTTTCTGTACCGCGCGCGACGTCGGGCGGAGAATGCGCACGTTGTTGTCGTCAACCATGCTCTGCTGTTGTCGGACGCGGTGGCAGGATCGCGCGTGCTTCCTGAGTACGATCGGCTGATCGTTGACGAAGCCCATCATCTGGAAGAGCAAGCAACCGCGCATTTTGGCTTCTCCGTTGACCAGCGCACGGTGCTGGAGGAGCTTGATGCGGCGGTGCGGGACGAGGGACCTGTCCAGTCGGGCACCGTACCGACTGTGGTGGCCTATCTCGGACGGATGACGGAGGACGACTCAGGAAAGCGGCGGGCATCAGCCGCGATTGATCGTCTCGGCCAAGTGCACGAGTTGGCTCGTGTCACCCGGTCAGAGGTGGCCGACCTCTATAGCAGGCTGCGTGAGGTCGCGCTGCGTGACGATGACGACCGAGGCGGGTTCGGCCGGACGCTTCGCGTCACCAGATCAGTGCGAGGTGAGACGGCATGGGTGGAGATTGAGCTCGTCTGGGAGCGCTTGGACCGGCGACTTCGGGATCTTGAAGCACAGCTGCGCTGGTACCTCGAGGCGCTGGAAGGGCTGAGAGCCGATGAATTAGACGAGGCGGATGCCCAGCAGCAAGAGGACTTGATTGTCGCGCTCGGTGTTTCGATCCGGGGCCTGGCGGACGTGGCCGTCAAGCTTCAGTCCGCAATTGGCACGCCTGACCCGGAGGCCGTCTACTGGATCGAGCGGAATGCGGCCAGCGGCGAGGCGTCCGTGCACGCGGCTCCGCTCCATGTCGGTCACGTGCTCCAAGAGCACCTCTTCTCGCGGCTGAAGTCTCTCGTTCTGACGTCGGCAACGATGACTACAGATGGAACATTCGACTACACCTCAGAGCGGCTCGGTCTTGAGGCACCAGCGGAGTTGGCAGTGCCGTCTCCGTTCGACTACCGGGAGTCGACACTGCTCTACGTGGTGGACGACATCCCGGAGCCAAACCAGCCTGGCTACCAGCGACGACTGCAGGACACACTCGTTGAGCTCTGTCAGGCTACCCGAGGGCGCGCGTTGGTGCTCTTTACCTCCCACGCCGCGCTGCAAGCGACTTACCGAGCGATCAAGGCACCGTTAGAAGAGCAGGGCGTTCTGGTGCTAGCGCAGAGAACAGACGGGAGTCCAAGGCAGCTTGTCGACCGGCTCCGGTATTCTCCGAACGTGGTGGTATTAGGTACTTCGACGTTCTGGGAGGGGGTCGATGTCGTTGGTGATGCCCTGAGTTTACTGGTCATCACCAAGCTGCCCTTTGCGGTACCGTCGGATCCGGTTTTCGCCGCCCGGAGCGAATTGTTCGAGCAGCCGTTCTTGGAATACGCGGTGCCTCAAGCCGTGCTCAAGTTCAAACAAGGGTTTGGCCGACTCATCCGAAGCGGCCGGGATCGGGGCGTCTGCGCGATCCTGGATCGCCGGGTCATCTCCAAACGGTACGGGGCATCGTTCGTGCAGTCGCTACCCGACTGCTCTATTGATGTGGGGAGCGCGGTTGACTTGCCGTACGCGGCCGCCGACTGGCTCAAGTAAGGGCTCCACTAGATCGCTGTTCTGCAGCAACGAGAGGTGAGGTGAAATGGCCGAGACGATGGACCGAAACCTTGCGCTGGAGCTGGTGCGGGTTACCGAGGCAGCGGCCCTGATGGCTGGCCGGTGGATGGGGCGAGGCGACAAGGAAGCGGTCGATCAGGCCGCTGTTGATGCTATGCGGACGGTGCTCGATACGATTCAGATGAATGGCGTTGTCGTGATTGGTGAAGGGCAGAAGGACGAAGCCCCGATGCTCTATGTCGGTGAGGAGGTCGGCTGCGCCGACGAGCCGAAAGTGGACATAGCCGTCGATCCGGTAGACGGGACTCGTCTGCTAGCCTTTGGCATGCCGAACTCGATCACGGTCCTCGCCGTCGCGGAGCGGGGCACGATGTACGCGTCGCCAGACATCATGTACATGGATAAGATCGCGGTTGGACCAGATGCGGCTGGTCAAATCGACATCAACGACAGCGTGGCCGCGAACCTTGACCGGGTCGCGCGTGCTAAGGGCAAGGAGATTCGGGACCTGACGGTCGTGATACTTGACCGGCCCCGCCATGAAACCCTGATTCGCCAGGTGCGGGAGGCGGGAGCCCGGATCAAAATGATTACCGACGGTGACGTGGCCGGCGCGGTCATGGCTTGCATGCCAGGCACTGGGATCGATGTCATGATGGGCATTGGCGGCGCGCCAGAGGCGGTCGTCGCCGCCTGCGCCTTGAAGTGCATCGGCGGCGACCTCCAGTGCAAACTGTGGCCGAGGAACGATGACGAGCGCCGCATCGTGAAGGAGCGGAGCATCGATGTCGACCAGGTGCTACGGCTAGACGACCTCGTCTCAAGCGACAACGTCTTTTTTGCCGCCACGGGGATTACGGATGGGGAGTTGCTCCGCGGCGTCCATTACGCCGGGGATCGGGCGACCAGCCAGTCGATCGTGATGCGATCGAAGTCGGGCACGGTGCGGACCGTCGATGCGACCCACCAGTTGTCCAAACTTGGACAGTTTGCGCCGTTTCCATTCGATTAACCGGGTCAAGGCGAGGGCACATGCTCCTCTGGCGTCGGCCTCGCCACCTTTCCGCGGCGGGCATCGCGATCATTTAGCGTAGTTGACGACATCCCAACGGCAGTGCTAGTATTGTGTCGCGTCTCGGCGAGCGTGATTATCCCCTGCCTATCGCCGATCTCCATCACTCACCCGTGGGGAATTTTTACCAGCCTGACCTAATGTCCCTGCCTCTCCGGCGCTCAGACGTTGATCGAATCTTGGAGCCCGTGATGCCGGCAAGCGCCGAAGTGCCGTGCATTGCCGTGGCCAGCGGGTTGGTTGCACGTCATAGGGGACGTGGGTATCCATCTACCTCAGTGATCCGTCGCACGAACTTGTGATCGTGAGAGCGGCAGCTGGGCTGCAAAGACACCCTGGAGGAAAGCGTTTGTCCGCCGAGGAAGAGAACGTGACAGCTGTTGCGACTGAGGAGAAGCCCGCGCCTCGTGCTCGATCGACGCGGTCCCGGAAGCGGGTGGCCCAGCCGGCTGCCACCCCGGCGGCCACCGGCGAAGTAGCGCCAAACGCTGAAGCCGGTGACGTGGCTGTCGCCCCCGCACCAGTCGAGGCGCCTCAGGATGTGCCAGTTGTGCCGGAGGTGGAACCGGTCACTGCTCGTCCCGCCGCTGAATCTGCTCCCGCTGCGGAACCGGTCGCAGTCCGTCCTGCTGCTGAACCCGCTCCCCCTGCGGAACTGGTCGCTGTCCACACTGGCGCTGATCCCGCTCCCCCTATGGAGGTGGCCCCAATCGCGGAGACGAGCGAGCCGCCACCTACCGCCGCGGCCGTAGCCGAAGATCAGAGGACACCCGAACGTCGTGGCCGGCCACAGGAGCAGCAAGCTCGTGGCGAGCGGCCAGAGCGTGGCGACCGGCGGGCCGGAACCGAGCGACCGCCGCGGCGGGAACGGTCAGACAGGAATGACCGGGGTGATCGTCAGCTTCGCCAGGAGCGGGAGGTGGCGAAACCAGGGGCAAACGGCCGCGATCGATCGGCGATGGCGCCGCCCTATCCGGCTCCGAGATCTCGCCCGGTGCCGGCTCCTGTCACGCCGCCGATCGCGTCCCCTGCGAAGAACGGCACCGGGCCGCACCTGAGCGTCTCCGAGATGGAGACGAAACCCATGGAAGATCTGTTCGAGATCGCCCAGACCATGGGGCTATCTGGCTACAGCCGGATGAAGCGGCCGGACCTGATCGCTAAACTCCTCCGCACCCAAACGGAAGCGGAGGGCAACATCTTCGGCGACGGCGTGTTGGAAATCATCGAGGATGGTTTCGGCTTCCTCCGGGGTCAGCGCTTCCTGCCCGGCCCAGATGATATCTACGTCTCTCAGTCTCAAATCCGCCGCTTTGGTCTGCGTACCGGTGATCGTGTCTCAGGTCAGGTGCGGCCGCCGAAGGACAACGAGAAATTCTTCAGCTTGCTGCGAGTCGAGGTTGTCAACGGCGTTGACCCCGAGACGGCGCGCCGGCGTCCCTCCTTTGACACTCTGACACCGATCTTCCCACTGGAATTGATCAATCTGGAGACGCAGCCAAATATCCTGTCCACGCGGCTGCTGAACCTTGTGGCGCCGATTGGACGTGGACAACGGGGGTTGATCGTTTCGCCGCCCAAGGCGGGAAAGACGATCCTGCTCAAATCCATCGCAAACGGCATCACGACAAATTGCCCCGAAATGCATCTCATGGT
>JAUJMG010000199.1 GCA_030446955.1 Thermomicrobiales bacterium | reverse complement strand
CCGGCGGCGGCGAAGGAGAGGGCGAAGGCGACGTAGGCGACGATCCCCGAGGAGACGTGCGCTGTGAGAATCGGCTTGCTCTGCAGCGCCGGGATGAGCCCTCGGACCTCCCGCACCCCCGGCGGCAGGCTCCAGACGAAGACGACCATGCCGAGGACGACAGGCAGGGCCAATGCCCCCATGGCGTGGGTGCGGTAGGCGCGTTCGAGCAGCAGGTAGCCGACGAGTGCCGTGAAGACGAAGGCGATGGAGAACTCGTACATGTCCCCGTACGGCCCGCGGCCGGCGACGATCGCCCGCAGCAGCACCGCCAGCCCCGCGAAGGCGGCGCCGACGTGGGTGATCAGCGACGCGAGCCGGCCGGTCGGCATCATGCCGCCGGCGGCCGCTCGCCAGGCCCCCCCGACGCCGGAACCGACGGGCAGCGGCCGCGTCGTACGCGCCAGCCAGACGGCGTCCATCAGGTAGAGGATCGTCGCCGCGAGCACCGCGAGGGATGCCGCGGTGAACCCATAGAACGACCACTGGACCAGGTCAACCGTCGACATGAGATCGCCTCCCGTAAGGCACGGCGGCTCCGAATCGTCGCTCGATCACCGCAAGGGTCTGCACGAAGTCGCGCTGGCCGCCCCAATCCCGCCGGGCGAGCGGGGCGAGGAGTACTTCGGTTTCGGCACCCGCCTCGGCCACGAGCGCCCGAACGCGCCGATGCGGAAAGGCGAACGTGACGATCAACCCGAACACGAGGAGAACGGACGCGGCGAAGAGGATTGGGATGCCGGGGTTGGAGGCGACCTGGAGGACCGTGAAGCGGCGCTCGCGCACGAACCGGACGCCGAGGCCCGCCAGCTGCACGGCGTCCCCCTGGCCGATGACCGCGCCTTCGCCGATCTTCTGGTTCGTCCGGAGGTCTCGCACCTGGGCGTACAGCTCGCCTGGCCGAAGCTTGATGTCGCCGATCTCCGGCGTGGCATCGAGCGTGAGGTTGGGAAAGAACAGTTCCAGCCGCACCCCCTGCGTCGGGAGGTCGAGGAGGCCGGCCGGAGCATCGGGGTTGGCCCGGGAGCGGTAGGGGAAATCGACGCTGCCTTCGTACAGCATCACGCCGCCCGGGTCGGTCACCCAGAGCACGGCAGCCGGGCCGAAGCCGGACTGGTAGAAGGTGACGTGGCCGTACGTCAGTGGGTGATTGACGGTGATGCTCTGGCGGCGCACCTCGCGCTCGCCGTCGTAGAGGATCACGTCAGAGCGGTAAGCGGTCGGTTGACCACGTTCGTCGTAGGTGTCGACGAACGCCTCCAGGTGGAGTCGTAGGCCCGTGCCCCGCCCAATGTCACGGGTCGTCCCCTCCGTCACCGCGAGGTTCGGCTCGCGGAAGCCAAACTCCGAACCGACGATGCCGCCGATCAGGACCAGGATCAGCGCGAGGTGAAAGGGGAAGGTCCCCAGCTTGCCGAAGCGGTGCTTGTCGGCGTAGACGTGGACTTCGCCGCCCCGTTCCTCGCTCAGGACTCGGTATCGTCTCGCCTTGAGGAGGCCCATCAGGTCGGCCGTAATGACGTCCGACGGCTCAGCCACACGAAGGGCGGCCGCCGGAGCGGCGGTCCGGAAGAACTGGTGCGTCGTCGGCACCGTCGGATGCGCGATGGCGTCCCAGAGACCGGGGGCACGGTTGATCGTGCAAACCACGATTGCCACGGCCAGCAGGGTAAGGGTGAGCGAGAAGACGAGCGAGTGGAAGACATCGAAGGCGTACCATTGCTCGACGAGTGGCTCGAGCGCGGGAACGTAGCGTGGGATCTGGGCCGGGATGATGCTTCCCTTCAGCGTCCCGACCAGGACCAGGAGTGCGAGGAAGACGATCTCGTAGGCGGCGGCCCGAACCGAGCAGAAGAAACGCCAGATGCGATCGACGACGACCGCGCCCGGCGAGCACCCCGATCGGCCTGCCCGCTTCCGGAGCACGTCCGCGACCCGAGCCTCGCGCTCGACCGCCGTGCTCATAGGTTCGGTTCCCACGGGCTCCACGGTGCGAGGCCGACGATCCGGGCGAAGATTTGCTGGTAGAGGCCAAGGAGCATGAGCACGCCGACCGCAGTGATGACGGCGCCACTGCCCAGGTTGAGCCAGGCGCCAATCTGGCGCAACCGCCGGTCGCAGCGACCGAGGGCGGCGGCCACGGCGAGGAACGGCACAGCGAGGCCAATGGCATAGGCGGCGAAGAGCGCCCCGGCACGGATCGGATCGGCGGCGCTGACAGCCAGTGTGAAGATCGCGCCAAGGACCGGTCCGACGCATGGCGTCCAGCCGGCGGCGAAGCTGACGCCGACCAGGAACGATGAGGAGAGCCGACCAGGTCTGGCCCCCGCCCTGAGGATCGGCAGCCGGTGTGCGCGTCCCAGGACAGGAAGGTGGAGCAGGCCAATCAAGTGCAGCCCCATGAGGACCATGAGCGCCCCTCCAGCACGAACCAACCAGTCCCGGTACGCCAGGAAGATGCCTCCCAGAGCACCGAGGGAGACACCGAGGAGCACGAAGACGAGGCCGAATCCGGTGACGAACACCAGCGCGTGGGGCAACACCAGGCGCCGAGCAGGCTGCGCGCCGCCCACCCCGACCCCCGCGAGGTGGGCCAGGTAGATCGGAAGCAAGGGCAGCACGCAGGGGGAAGAGATCGACAGGACGCCGGCGACGAAGGCGGCGAGGAGCCCAACCTCGGCCATTTACGGTGCCTCCACGCAGTCGTCCATCCTGCTCATCCCGCTATGGCAGCGGTCACCCGCCGCGAGGCGCGCCGGGCCGTGACGAACGCGACGGCGGCAAGCACGACCAACGCGATGACCTGCGCCTCCTGGAAGCCGAAGAAGATGGTTGGCTCCTGCCGTACCTCGGTGAGCAGGAGCCGACCGACCGAGTAAAGCGCGGCATAGGCGAGGAACACGGAGCCGGGCCGGATCCGTCGATCACGGAGTCGCCAGATCACCGCAAAGACGGCGAGGTCCCAGAGCATTTCATAGACGGGGTAGGGATGCGTCGGGACACCGAGCAGCCGCTCCGGGATGAACGCGGCTGGGTTCGTGTAGGTGAACGCCCAGGGGAGGCTGGTCGGCGCGCCGTAGGCATCGCCGTTGACGATGCAGGCCACGCGGCCCGTCGCCTGGGCGAGGAGCAAGCCCGGCGTGATGACGTCCATGAGCCGCCACAGGTCAACGCGGCGGACCCAGGCGAAGAGCGCCAGCGCGAGCCCGCCGCCGATCAGCGCCCCGTAGATCGCTAATCCACCGGCTTGGATGGTGAGTAGCCGGCCGGGGTGCTCGGCGTATCGGTCCCAGTTGTCGAGCCCGTGGAAGAGCCGGGCTCCGGCGATACCCGCCACGACGGCGGGGAGCGCGAGGTCGTCGATGAGCTGCCCCGGCAGCCCCCGTCGGGCGGCCTCGCGTCGGCTGACGACGAGTGCCACGCCGATGCTGGCCAGGATGATGACGCCGTACCAGCGCAGGGCGAAGCCGCCCCAGTACCCGATCACAGGATCAACGGAGATCGTCACGAGACTCGTTGCGAGAGCGAACGCGGGGCCATCAACCGGCCTTTTCTTGCCCAGCGACGGCGGTCAACGGGCGGGAGCGTCGTCACCGGGCCGGTTCCTGACGTGCCAGGCTCACCCGCTGAAGCGCCGATCGATCATCGCGCCGGATCGTCATCGACGCCGCCTGCAGACGCTGGTCCTTGGCCAGGAAGACGGACTGGCCGACGAGGTGACTCAGGCCCGCACCGACGACGATGACGATTCCGTGCACGGGATGCGGATCGTCCGTGAACCCGGACGCCAGGCCGAGTGCGGCAGCGAGGGGGCCAAGAGCCGTCATGGCAACGGCTTGGCGTCGGGACATTGCGAGCTCCTTCGCTCGGTACGGGAATAATCTCTGTTGAATATCTACGACGGAACCGTAGTAGGAAGGTTCACCAGCGTCAAGCCATCTCGGGTACCAGCGCGCAATCCTGCGCGGGGTGGCGATGGGCTCCACGGCCCGGTGAAGGTGGACCTCGGGGCATTCCTGTGCCGACGGATGGCCTGGTGGCATTCTCCCCACACACGCCTTGATGCCTCTGGCCGGCAGCGCCTCTCGGTGAGCGGTCGACCTGTCCACCGTTCCATCATGGTCCCTCCTTGTTGCCCGCTCCCGCCCGACCGGTGAGCTCCGCTTTGCGCTCGCGCTCGGCGGGTGTCTCGGCGTGCCCCTCGCGGCCAAACCCCTCGGCCTTGGCGATGGTGAGGGCCGAACGGATGACCGCCAGGTGGGTGAAGCCCTGGGGGTAGTTGCCCAACAAGGCCCGATCCACGGGCGCGATCTCCTCCGCGAGCAGCCCAAGATCGTTCGCATAGCCGACGACCCGCTCAAACAACGCCCGTGCTTCGTCCAGGCGGCCGCTGAGCGCAAGGTTGTCCACGAGCCAGAAGCTGCATAGGGCGAAGGTCGCCTCGCCACCAGGGAGGCCGTCATCCGCCAGGTAGCGGAAGACAAGGCCATGCGAGGTGAGTTGCGCCTGGATCTGCTCGACCGTCGAGCGGACCCGCGGATCGGTCGGTGGCAAGAACCCGACGAGAGGGATGGCCAGGGCGCTGGCGTCAAGCACCGGCGCGCCGAGGGTCTGGGTGAACGCCCCAAGCTCGGCGTCGTAGCCCTCCGTGAGGATCGCGTGGCGGATCGCTTCCCCCTCTCGTCGCCAGCCATCGACGTCGCCGGACAACCCGGCCCGGTCGGCCAACCGGATCGCCCGGTCAAGTGCCACCCAGCAGAGCAGCTTGGAGTAGAGGAAGTGCCGCGGCCCACCCCGGACCTCCCAGATGCCCTGGTCCGGTTCGCGCCAGCGGGCGGCTGCCTGCTCGGCCAGGAGCCGCAGCACGCGCCCGAACTCGGGGTGGATCGGATGACCCATCCGCTCGTGGCAGAGGTGCGCCGCGTCCAGCACCGCGCCGTAGACGTCGAGCTGCTTCTGGTCCGCGGCGGCGTTGCCGATCCGGACCGGGCGCGAGCCTCGGTAGCCGTCGAGATGGTCGAGCGTCCGCTCGGGGAGGTGCACGCCGCCGTCGATCTTGTACATGATCTGGAGATCGTCGCAGCCGCTGAGGCACAGGCGCTCCAGCCAGCCGAAGAAGTCCAGCGCCTCCTCGTGGTAGCCAATCCCCATGAGCGCGTGCAGGATCAGGCCCGCGTCGCGCAGCCAGGTGTAGCGGTAGTCCCAGTTGCGGACCCCGCCGATCTCCTCTGGCAAGGACGTGGTTGGAGCAGCCACGATTGCCCCGGTCGGCTCGTACGTGAGCAGCTTGAGCACGAGGGCGCTCCGCCGCACCAGGTCCCGATACGGCCCCTCGTAGGTGCAGGCGGCCGACCAAGCCCGCCAGTAGTCCAGACTCCGGGCAAGGTCGGCCTCGGCTGTGGAGGTCCCAGCGATGATTGGCGCCGTCCCCCCATCCGTTCGGTGCTCGAGGGTGAGCCACACCCGATCCCCGGCGACCACGCGCACGACCGTGCCGAGCGCGCCCGACGCGTTGGGCTGGAGCTCGAACGGGCAGTCCAGCACGAGCGTCTCGTCGTCGCCGCGAGCGATCGCGCCACCCGGACAAGGCGCGATGGTTGTTGCGGCCCGAGCGTAGTTGAAGGTCGGCCGGAAGGAGACCTCCACCTCCACCTCTCCAGCCAGGCCCTCGACCAACCGGAGGATCCGCTGGCTCGACCTGACCTCCTCGCCGCGCCGAGTCCCGGCGCCAGGCCGAACTGGCATCAGGTCCGTCACGCGGACTTGGCCACTGGCCGTCGCGAAGGTGGTGGCGAGCACGTTGGTCGGTCCAACGTACGAACGCGACACAGCGTACCGACTGGGTGGGCCCACCCGAAACCAACCACCCTTTTTCGCATCGAGCAGTCGGCAGAAGGCGGCCGGGCCGTCGACGCGAGGCCAGCAGCACCAGTCAATCGACCCGTCACCGGCAACGAGCGCCGCGGTGTGGGTGTCGCCGATCAGCGCATAGTCGGAAAGAGGCCGGTAGCCGCGTCCCACCACCACTAGCCCCTCCGGATCAGCGCCAGGGCGCCCACTGCGGCGGCTGCGGCAACGACCGCAGCCGCTCGCGGGTGCGTGCGCAGCCGAATCTGGAGGTCCGGGCCGTGCTCCCGGTCCCGGTACGGGCCGTGCGCGCCAGGGTCACCCGGTAGCGTCGCGAACAAGATGTCCCGCCTGTGTTGTCGGTTGGGCTCGTCCACGAACTGGGCGTCCCAGGCCGCCCGAGCCAGGTACCGGTCGAGCAGACCGGGAACGAGCTTCTGCCCCCAGACGGCTTGGACGGTGGGGCGACCGATGAGCATCTCGCGCGGCGCGTGTTCGGCCGCCCAAACGATCGTCTCCGCGATGGTCTCTGGCGCAAACATCGGCGGCGCGGGTTGCTGCTGGCGCCGCATCTTGTTCCGCTGCCGGAGGGACTGCGGGGTGTTGATCGCTGGCAGGTGCACGGCCGTGAGCCGCACGGGACTACCCTCGTGGATCAGCTCGGAACGGAGGGAGTCCGTGAAGCCGACAATGGCGTGCTTGGCGGCACAATAGGCGCCCTGCAGGGGAATTGAGCGGTAGGCGAGGGCCGAGCCGACCTGGACGATGGTCCCCTCGTCGCGTGGCAACATCCACCGCAGAGCGGCCAGGGTTCCGTGCACGTAGCCCAGGTACGTCACCTCCGTCACGCGCCGGAACTCCTCTGGCGTCGTTTCGAAGACCGGGGCGAACACCGTCGCCATCGCACAGTTGACCCAGGTGTCGATACGACCCCAGTGCGCCGCGACCTCAGCTGCGGCGCGCTCGACGGCCTCGGCGTCGGCGATGTCGACCGGGCAAACCAGCGCTTCGCCGCCGGCCGTTCGAATTTCCTCCCTGGCGGCGTCGAGCGCTTCCCGGTTCCGCGCGAGCAACCCCACCCGCGCGCCACGCCGCCCGAAGGCACGAGCGACCGCACGGCCAACGCCGCTGGACGCGCCTGTCACGACCACGATCTGCTCGCCGATCGGTCTCGTCATCGCTCTTCTCCTTCCAAATCACCTCGACGTGGCCCGTGCGATGTCTTGGACCACCACTGGTCGGGCCCGTCACGGTGATGGGTGATGGTCGAATTCGGGGGAGCCCTGCCGTCCGGCGGGTGCCGCGACACACGGGGGGCTAGACGAGGTATCGCTGCCACCCGCCGTACCGCTCCCGT
>JAUJMG010000198.1:7162-7308 GCA_030446955.1 Thermomicrobiales bacterium | reverse complement strand
GATCGCCCATCCCGAGGTGCCGCAGCGCCTGCAGCACCTGGACCGCCAGATCGCCATTACCGCCTACGACCTGGCTCTCGAGCGCCAGGCCTTGGACGGCATCGCCCCCGAGGTCTCCCAGTTGTCACCGCCCCATCACGGAGTCG
>JAUJMG010000198.1:0-7152 GCA_030446955.1 Thermomicrobiales bacterium | reverse complement strand
AACGGGAACTCGGCGGACCTGACCTGGGCATCGGTCTCGGCCTGTGAGTTCGTCACTCAGGCCCAGCGCCTCAGCGCTGGGCGACTCCCATGGTCACGTCCGGACTGACCAGCGGCGTCAAGGCCAGAGCCCTACGAGCGCCGACTACGCCGGCGGCCTGGACACCGCCTCAAACTAAACACCCATAGCGACAACCGAAAAGCCGAATTTCACAACGGAGAACCCGGAATCTTAATATTCCGGTTCTCGACTGGACCAGACATATTGTCGATACAGCGCAAATCCCTTCTCGTGGCGCGAGAGGAAAGACCGTCACCGCAGACCCGCATCGTAAAGGGACGGCATACGCGGTCGGTAATAGACACCGGCGCCACCCCGGGCTAGCATCGGGTCGAAGTAACATCGGACGCGTCGCCGAATCGAAGGTGGCAGTTCAAAATCGAAACGGCCAAACCCGACATTAACCCGGACGTGCGGGTTAGCTTCCAAGAGCGGTCGCAAGTCTGGTGGCTCTTCGGCTGCGTCCAGATACACCTGGCGAAGTTGCGCCAACGTGCACAAAGGCGCAAGATCAATCTGTTGGGGAAGGTGCCGAAGATCAAGCCATTCTAGCCGCGGATGGTCGGCGAGAGGACCAATCGAGGTAACTGCCGTCCCTTCAAGGTCGAGGCTCCTCACACGCTCTAGTGTCCCCACTACTTCGATGTCTGCAATAGGCGATCCTAAGCAGTGAATCGTGGAGAGATTCTGGCAAACAGCGAGCGGAGCGAGAGAAACCAGCCTGGCGCAGTGCCTCACGTAGAGGTGATTGAGATCTTCATGTGCCGTTAGACCCGCGAGATCTTGGATGCCCGTGGAGGAAAGATCGACCCAACGAAGCGCACCAAGACCGCTCAGGGCTTCAATGGAGTCGATCGGCGTGTACGAAGCATGGAGCGTCCTAAGACCACCTAAGTGCTGAACCGGCCCGAGGTCAGAGACGTGGGTTTGCGAAACGTACAAGGAACTTAGCGCCTCGAGATTTGCCAAAGGGGAAAGATCGTCTACGCGGAGCCTTCGAGCAGACAGGAAGCGCAAGCTGGCACAGTCCTGCACACCCTCTAGACTCGTCACTCGCGTGTCATCGATTATCAATGATCGCAACGGAACGTCTCGGAGGTATAGGAGCGTATCAAGCTTAGTGTGCGCAGCGTCAAGAACGCTCAAGGAGCGCATATGGGTTAACTTGCGGAAGTCGGAAATATCCTGGCAACTCCGAATATCAAGGTGCGTAACGAGATGGCTGACCCCGGCCAGCGGCTCGAGTGACTGAAGTTTGCGTGAGAACGCACATTGGAGCCTCTCAAGGGCAGGAAGCTCCGCAGCAGCAGCCAGCAACGCCGGCTCGCGAACGTGCAAAGCGCCTCCATCCAACGGCGACTTGGCTAGCACTTCACGAGCGTATTCCTCGGTATCGAACATCCTCCAGGCACGGATAAGTTCGCGGCTTACGGTAACCCGAGAGTCGGAGCCGAAGCGCGTCAGTGCCTCGAATGCGGCATCGGTGCCGATCAAGGAAAGGGCGCGGACGCAGGAAGCCGCTATTGTCGCCTTAGAGTCGCGAAACTCTGTAAGCAGCGAAACAGCCGACTCCCCCGCTGAGGCCACTGCACGAGCCTCCGTCATGTTTGTTGGCGGCATCAACGATTCCAAGCACTCCTGCAGCTTCGTGCGCAGTTCAGGATCGAGGGACCGCGACGTCTCTAAGCAAGCGACGGCGAGCAGGTGCAGGCGGTGCCTGTGATTGGCATCCTGGTGCCCGCGTTCAAGCAATCCGGACAACAAAAGCTGTCGCTGCCTCATTGAGGCGTGGCCGGAGGCCAGAACTATGACTTCCCGCCATTGATCCTCCGTGGCTCGATCGACAAGCATGCCAATGAGATCGTCATCGATCACTTGGCGCGCCCCGAGGTACTCCTGGAACGTGCGGTGGACAAAATCGACACGGCCCTCAACGGGCTCCCGTAGAAGCCCGCTCCGCAACAGCAAGTAACGGAATATAGCCTGAGGAGTGGACTCCACCTGCGGCATGGCGGCCAACTGAGTGGCGATACGCTCCGTCGCCTGTTCCACTGAGCAGTCCGATAAACCGTTCATGAGTAGCCATAGGGACAACGCTTGGAACAAGATTAGTTTCTCGGGCAGACTCAGGCGTGGCTCGTTCTCATGTGCTAATTCGCGCTCGATATCGCGGCGCTCCAGCAGCATCTCCAAAGCGATTCGGTACAGTTCGAGTCTGTCCTTAGGAAGCTGGGCGCGACGGTCTCGGTTAAGCGCGCACAGCATGGCGCAAAGTAGGGGGCTGGTCGCAAGACTACGGACGGGAGGAACTTCCCTAACAATGGAACGTAGTTTTGCTCCAAGCAATTCGAGCTCGGCTTGATCTGCTTCGGCGGCGTCGGCACGTGCCGCTTGGTGCCACTGGTCAATAAATGCGTCGATGTCTGCCAGGCCCATGGGCTGCAACTCGGTGGACGCAAACCCATCGGTCGTCAGCCAGTTCGGATGGGCAGCAGGAGGACGCGAGGAAATCAGAAATGTCGACTCGGGAAACGTATCACAGAGGTCGAGCAACCACTCGCGCGCGGCTCGCCGCTGCGATTCGGGAAGCTCATCCAACCCGTCTATAAGAACCATCGCCCTACCCGCGACAAGCGCCTCATGTACCCACCCCTCCGGCATCAGCGCAACTAGGTTTGGGGCCGTGGGAGCCACAAACTCCTCGGGTCGCGGTAAGGTGGTCCCCACGTAACGCCGCAGCTGCAAAAAGAAGGGAATGGTTTCGTTAAGCTCTGTCAGAGGACCAACAAATGTCCGACGTGCAGAGGAGACCGCCAACCATTGCAGGAGTGTCGTCTTTCCGGAACCTGCTTCACCCCGGATCAAAACTCGTTGCCGGTTTGCGAGGGCCTCGTCAACCCGTACGTACGCCTCCTCCTGAGAGTCGGGCCCTAGGTTGCCCAGCGCCGCGTCCTCTTCCTCGCTGCGTCGGCTCGTGTCCTTATCCGAGAGAGCCCGCGATGACGGGTCAGAGGACGCCGTCAAGGTGATGTAGGCGACGCTCAGAGGGTACCGTCGGCTAATTTCGGACGCGGTCACCCCGAAAAGCTCTAGCCGATCGAGGCGCCTTGCGACAGCGCGCAGGTACTGAACCTCGAAGGTAGCTGCTACAGTCTTGTTGCCGGGCGGTGACTCGGGCAAACGATTCAGAACGTCCCGCAGTAGAGCCAGTATCTCAGTGTCACGTCGAAGGAGCTCGACTGCGGCACGACTGGTAAACGGAGGGAGCGCGACATTTGCCTCGACGATGTAGTTGCAGGCCTCCCCTAGTACAAAATCAAAGAGGCTTGTTCCGGCTGGGTCCAACAAAGCCCGAACGGTCGCGTCAGGTGACTGCCTGCGGATATCGTTTTCGAGGAGGGAAGGGTCAAGGTCAGTAGCGAACAAGGCCTTTTGCGAAAACTCTGTCTTCTCGAGAACAGCGGCTGCGAGTTCGAGCGCGGCGCCCCGTTCGTTCTCGTGGATCCCGCCGAATTCGGAATCGAGATACGGCTGGAGCTTCTCTGCGACATGCTCAGCAAACACATCGAATCCCCGACCCGCCCGACGCCGATCGAACAGATTGCCGATTCTATCTCCGAATGCGTCAATCAAAGATGAGCTAGCAGCCGTACCAATGGCGTTGTCCTTAAGCCAAAGGCGCGCAGCGGCTTTGGCTGTCGCCATCCCGACTCTGAGGAGACCTACCTCAACGAGCGTCGCCATAGTTTAGCCCTATATCTTCCTCATATTGGTCGTGTTTTGCTAGCCGGCACCATATTCCGAACTTCGGAATGGCTGACTTAGCTTGGCGCCAAGATTGTCAGCTGCACGGGTTCACTGCCTGCGCTAACACGGTCTGCACACGGAAATGAGGGTAGCGCGGGGCCCGGGGGCTGCTCGCGATGTGGTGGCGTTCGCCCGTTCGCCTATGAGTTCCGCTGACTCGAACCCCCCGCGGCCTCCGTCCTTAGGTGCCGCCCGTAGCGCCCCTAACTATCGCCAGAGACCTTGCGTGCCTTGGCCCTGTGCCATGACATACGACCACCCGAAGCCAGTGGAGCTGACTCGCTGCCCTAACCGGTAAGACTCATCAACCCGTGACCCGCCCGCTGTTGGTGCATCGCTCCTGCACGAGCTCCGTGAAGACGACGCTGCCACACGCCGGTGCCTTTCCATGCGATAACAACACATCGGATTCCCTGTCTTGCTCCCCGTTCTACCTCCCTGTGGCCGTTGCCGTCGTCGGCTGAACCCGGGCCTCGTCCTCGACCAGCTGGTACCCGCCCGTGGCAAGCACCGATGCGACTCCAGAACAGAACTAAACACGGCTGGACATCGAAGGACGCCCCCTCCGTGGTCGGCCCCATCGCGGGCCCCGACCTTGGTGGCGGGGGAACGGGGGCGTCCTTCGTGGAGATCGAGTGTGGGTAACGGGGTGCGCCATGCCGTCAAGGCTTCCCCTCCGGGCGGCCTGGCGGCCGGCCTTGACCGCCTTCGGCGAGGGCTGCTCAGCGGTAGCCGCTCGCAGGCTCCTCGACGCGCTGCAGCCGTCCGTTTCCGCCCCGACGCCAGTGAACACCCCGCGTGTCGGTGAAGTGGAGTTCGACTTCGGGCCAAGCCACAGCGGAGCAGCCGTCAACGAACTCTCCCGTGCTGAAGTCCGCGACACGACCGGGCGGAACGGTTCCAAAGACGAGCTCTCGTCTGGGGTCGACGCTGCCGTGGTCGATGAAGGTGGCTACGCAGTCGTAGACCGGGGCCGGACTCGCGTTATGGACAAGGACGACCCAACGCTGATCCTCTTCCGTGCCGTGCGCCTCACGTCTGGGCTCTGCCCAGCCGGCAACGCTCGTCGCTTGTGCCATCGTTCGATCCTCTTGCGCGTTGCGGAACTCGCGGAGCTCCTTCCTGAGTAGGGAGTACGTGAGCAGCAGCGCACCGACAGTCCCTACAGCGGCGACCCACTCGGCAGCGTTGCCCCATTCGACCTGCGCGAGCACCTAACCACCCTACGGAGATAAAGGGCCTTCCGCGGAGGGACCACGAGCACGGGCTCACCGCCCAGCAGCCGGCGAGCGCCTGCCTGTTTGACGAGCGCCCGCCGACCGGTACCGCTACTTCTTGCGGGCAACGAGTCTCCTGGTGTCGTACTTCTGAGCAGACTCGGCCGTGGTGGGGAGCAGGTTTGGTGGCCTGAGCTAGTCCCGGTAGTCGAGTTCCCGCCGAGCGGCCGCCACAAAGCTGTCACGAAGGGTGTTGAAGTCCGGCTCGTTGCGGTCGTAGTCGCCGGCGAGCGCATTGAAGATCGCGTAGGCGCTGTCGCGTACCTCACGCCCGGCGACGAGCTCCAACTCGGCGTAGTGGAGCGTCAGCAATCCCTCGCCGCCGCCGAGCACATATTCGAGGCTGGTGGCAAGGAAGCAAGCGTAGACGCGTCGGCGGTCGTCCCGTTGCCATCGTCGGCGCTCATCCCGAGCCGCCAGGCGCCGCTCGATCACGGACGGAGCGCAAGTTGTCGAGCCGTGCCACCCGCGACCACGAGCGCGGTGATGGCTCCGATTAGGGCGGCGAGGAGGGGACTCATGCCCCATCCTCCGTCACTGTGGCCCCGTCAGCCAGGTGGCGGTACATCGACGCCCGACTCACACCGAGGGTCTTGGCGATCTCGACGACGGCTAGTTCGCCCCGGCCGTAAAGGCCCCGAGCCCGAGCGATCCTCGCGGGCGTCATCACGGTAGGGCGGCCGCCGTTGCGACCTCGGGCTCGGGCAGCTGCCGGCCCGGCCAGGGACCGCTCTCGGATGAGGTCCCGTTCGGACCCGCCCAGCGCGCCGAAGAGGTGGAAGACCAGGCGGCCGCCGGGGCTGGTGGTGTCCACCTGCTCATGGACGCTGCGGAAGCCGACGGCCCGCTGCTCGAGGGCGATGACGACGTCGATCAGGTCCCGTAAGCGACCGCGCCCGGCGGTCGAGTCTCAAAACGACGAGGGTGTCACCTGAGCGGAGGTGGTCGATGGCCTGGTCGAGCTGCGGCAGCTCGGCCCGGGCGCCGGTTGCGTGCTCGACGAAGATCCGGTCGCACCCGGCGGCGGAGAGCTCGTCAACTTGGAGATCGGGGCTCTGGTCGGCCGTCGACACCCGGGCGTAGCGAAGGGTCGGGTTCATGAGAAGCGATGTAGCAGAACCCGGTGACCGCCTGGTGGATGAGACGTTGATTGTGGGACGGGTCAAGGACAGGCGTCCGGGCCGTTCGGCGCCGGCGCCGTCTCACAAACACTCCTTGTGGGGCCTTCAGGGGAAGATTCCCTACTCGGTCGCTGCGACGGACGAGTGCACGACGGCGGCGGCTTCGATCAGCCGAGCGAAGTAGCTCAATACAGAAAGTTGCTCACTGGCCGCACGCTCACTGAGCGGAGCTGTCCGGTGAGCGGCCGAGTTGCGGATCAGCATGAAACAGCCCTCAGCGAGGTGCATCGCTCCCTCGTGCACTGACTTGAACATCTCGTCGTTGAGCCTCTCCTTGAATCGAAGGCGAGGCCTTCCCGGCTGTGGATCAGAAAGACTGAACGCCTCTCGTGCCAGCGTTGTCCCCGTGATGTCGCTCCGGGCCAGCTTCGCCTGAAGGTGCTCGTCGACGATTGTTGCGGCAGCGTGGACAGCATTTCGGAAGTGACCAGTCGCCCACAGGCCCTGCGCAGCTCCCCACACCCATGGGTGGAGCATCTCGTGTGTGAACTTCGGCGCCGGCGTGTCGAGTGCTTCGACAAGCCTCATCTGAGCGTCTATCGCACCAAGCAGCTGCAGGCCAGGATCGAGAAGCGCCCCGATGTTCCATCGCCCCTGTACGACGAACGCTTCGGCGGGCGGGGCCTCCGGTATTCGTCGGGCTATCGCCTGGAGGCTTGGAAGGAGTCGGATTGCGTCCTGGCGGTGGAGGTCAGCGTAGCCCTGGTCGTCGTTGGCGATCGCGTCCCGATGTTCATTCACCTTGCCGACGAAGTCCTCGACAACCTTGCGCAGTGAACCGCCCTGGGTCTGATGGAGGCTCGGGCTATTGGGTTCCAACCCCTTGG
>JAUJMG010000197.1:5826-7347 GCA_030446955.1 Thermomicrobiales bacterium | reverse complement strand
TCTAGAGAAGGGGAACCCCGATGGTATACTCCGCGCCGGTTTCCGGGCTCGACCAGGAATGCCGCCGGGGTGGAAGGGAGAGGACCGCGGCGGCCGGAAACGGACCGCGTCGGACGGGCTCGAGGGAGAATTGATGAAGAAGCTGATCATCGCGGTGGTTCAAAACGAGGACGCGGACGACGTGGTCGATGCGTTGCTGGAGAACGAGTTCCGGGCAACGCGGCTTGCGAGTACCGGCGGCTTTCTGCGCCGTGGCAACACAACGTTGATGATCGGAGCCGACGAGGATGAGGTCGACAGGGTGCTCGACCTCATCCGGCAGCATGCGCGGTCTGGGGCGATTCCCCCCGAAGGCGGCGAGACTCCTCCCGCTGCTGCCACGGTCTTTGTCCTCGACCTTGAGGAGTACCAGCGCCTCTAACGGCAGGTCCCAGCGAACGGGGAGCCAGTGGAAGGCTGTCCTCCGGCAACCCATTCCGAAACACTGGACCGTTAGCATCCACCCGCACGTGGGCAGCAACCGCGATATTGCTCTTTCATCACGACGCCGCTCGTCGCCTCGGACGTACACGTGTGCGCAACACTGGCCTCTCGACGTAGAGGAGCCGCTTGCCCCAGCGACTAGGAGTACGGTGTGCTATGGGGACGCCGACTCCACCAGGGCGGCAGCCAGTTCTGCAAGGGTCGGCCCCGCGTCAGCGGGCACGAGGACATCAGCGAGAGGGTCGAGGGGTGTCGCGGTCCGGTTGATCATGCCGATCCGCGCTCCCGATCGCTTCGCTAGCACGGGTAATTGCGCAGCTGGATTGACAATCAGCGAGGTGCCGATTACCAGCATCAGGTCGCAGGCGCTCGCCGCGGCCGCGGCGCGTTGCAATGCCGCCGCCGGCAGGGACTCCCCGAACAACACCGTTGCGGCTCGGAGGGGCCCTCCACAGGCGGTGCAGGTTGGCACGCTCTCCCCGTCCGCCAACCTCGCCTGGATCTCCGCCGCCGGCCAAGTCCGACCGCAGTCCATACATCGGATTGTGTGTGCCGACCCGTGCAGCTCAATCACCCGCTCCGGATCGCTGCCTGCCGCGTGGTGAAGACCGTCAATATTCTGGGTGATCGTCGCCACGAGACGACCCAACCGCTCGATGACGACCAAAGCGCGGTGGCCTGCATTGGGCGACGCCGCACGCAGCTCCGGGTAGCTCGTCCTGCGACGCTCCCAGTAGGCGCGGCGGGTCTCTGCGTTCGCCACGAAGTCAACGAGCGTGGGGACGGCTCGTCGTTCCCACACCCCTCCGGGGCCCCGGTAGTCCGGAATGCCCGACTCTGTGCTGATTCCTGCTCCCGTGAACGCAACGATCCGGCGACTCGTCCGCGCCAGCTCAATTAACGCGTGCATGCTCAGTCCCAGCGCGAACTGATCCTCTTGTGCCCGGGAGCCGGCTGCCACTGGGGCTCCATCTCCTCCATCATGCTCGTACCCCACTTGATCATGCCTCCGCCGGCAAGTGTAGCGGAGTCAGCCGG
>JAUJMG010000197.1:0-5726 GCA_030446955.1 Thermomicrobiales bacterium | reverse complement strand
GTGAGGTCGAGTGGAGGAAGGGATGGTCATCACCCAACCGGCAGTGGATGTGTTGAGCCTCGATTTCTCCGGAAGCCGGCTCGTCAGCGAGTTCCGCGCACGGGCGCGCCGCATCATGCCCTGGCTGACATCGGTCGACGACACACCCCTTCCTGCGGTAGCAGTCACGGGTCCTGGGCCGTCAGTCAAAGAGGCTACGGACCTGTCAGAAGTCACACCGGTTATGGAGCGGTCTAGCACCAGCACTCCCACCCCGGCGCCGCTGGATGCGCGGGAACGCCGGGCACGGGCGGCAGCGGTGCGTGGATTGATGCATGCGCGGCAATGCCGGTTTGTCTTGGCCCAGGAAGCATTCGCTGAAGGGCTGAAGCTGGACGCGGCGCTTGACTTGCTGGCCGTGCCGACCTTCTGGGACATGCCACGTGGGGGTCAGGAAGCGGCCGTTCGGGCGTATGAGCAAGTCGGACGCATCCGTGACGCGGCCACCCTCGCCGCTACCATTCGCCGCACTTTCACCCCGCGTCCGGTTCCCTTGCGCCGGCCGGTCTCCCCCGCGGCACCATCAGCGCATCGTGGCTAATCCACCGGTCATGGTCGCCGACTCCGCCGCTCCTGGTCGGATGCTCCCCGCAGAAGCGAGGAACAACGCTCGTTGCCGTCAGTGACAACCATTGCAGAAGCACGCCCCGATCGGGGGTTGTGAGGGCAAACGCGAACCGGGCTCCCCAGGGCGGGGAGCCCGGTTGCACAGCGACGACGATGCACGGCGAAGACCTGAACCGCACCGCCGGGATGGCGGCGGCACGCGCGAAACGTAACGCGAAGGCAGGCGAATCTCCGGGCACAGGGGAGGGAAGGGGGGATTCCTGTGGTCCGGACACCGTTGCAGCGGGGGGAATCCGCCTGTAGACCTCGGTCGCGATACGGGCGATCAACCGGCACCGTTACCGCTATAATAAGTGTATAGATTGCGGACAATTTAGTCAATACTGGAGCATCGTTTCCGCGAAACCCTCCGACCCAATCACCCGTTCAAGCATGATGACCGGAAGACGCGTGACCCGGGCTCTCAGGCCAATGGGGCCACTCTCTGCAGGGCACCGGAGGCTGGAAGTCCCAGTTCCTTCCCGACCGGCCTTCCCGTCTAGCCTGAAAAGGCCTCTCCCAGGGTAGGAGGGGATGATTCCCCTAGCGCAGCGCTCTAGCTTGGCGGAGTTGGGCCATGGGCGCGGATCGCCGCCGCAATTTCGGCGATCCGTCGCCCATCGACCGCGTAGTACTTCATGCCACCTTTTGGCTGAACCGTGATCAACCCAGCACGCTCAAGTTGGCTCAGGTGGCGCGATACCGCCGACTGGGCAATGCCGAGCCGTCCCACAATCTCCTGTGCATAGAGCTGGCCCTCCCCCAGTAAGTCCAGTATGCGGAGCCGGTTCGGATCGGCCAGAGCTCGCAGCCCTTCGAGCAGCGACTCCCCCAAGAGCGGATCAGCCCGTTCCTCAGGGTTTGCAGAAAGACGGGCGGAACCGTCGGCCAGACTTCCAGGAACGCTCTCGGTCGAGATCCATCCGGCCGTCGCTGCCTGGGACACCAGACGCGGCGCATCGAAGAAGACAACCAGATCCGGAGGATACAGGATGTAGCTGACGAACGAGCCCAGGTGGTAGGAGGGGCAGAACGTCACGCAAGCCACCTCGTTGAGCCCGGAGACGAGGGTCGCAGGAAGGCGGTTGCCAGTGAGGTCGGCAAACGCCATCCCGAACCCCCGTCCCTCCGTCGCCTGAGCTAGCCGCGCTGCCTCTTCCAGGGCGCCACGCCGCTCCTCATATTCCTCCCGGTACGCATGCTCCCAGATACCCCGGATCAGGCGGAGAGTCCGCTCTCGCAGCAACTCGGGTTCTCGAACCAATGCGAGGGCCTCATCACCTGCGGCGGTAGTAAGCCCTGGTTCGAGGAAGCGCCGCCACGCAACCTCGTCGGCATCGATGGGCGGCCCTGCGACATCCGATCCCAGGTCCCGGTGGACGCGGCCCAGTGCATGAATCGCCATCTCCCGGTATGCCGACGGGGGAAGAGCTTCTAAGAACCCGATCAGGTCCGCAAAGTCCGCGTCTTGACGATCGTCCCGCAAAGGCTCAAACCGCATCACCGGCTCCTCCATGTAGTAGAGGAGGCGCCCGGAGAATCCATGCAAGAGATCGAGATTGGCCCGGAGGTCCGGCGGAAGAGAACGGCGCGTTGCGATAAGCCATGGATCCAGGCCGCTTCCGGGGACCGCCCGGTAGAGCAGAGACATTGCGGACACGAGATCCAGCGGCAGCGAGACACGGTAATTGAGCCGCAGTGCTGGCTTCCCGATAACAAATTCGCCCACGGTCAATCCTATGTTCAGCCTCAACCCATCTTGCCCTAGCGATATGCTAATGTCGAAGAGGAGATGACACAAGGCGAGATTAGAGCTATGTGGCTCAGCGGCGTGCCTTCATCGATTGACTCACCGACCCGCCTCATGGCTCGTCGACCGCCGGACGGACCCAGGCGGGAGGTCCGCATCACAGACCATGATCTGATTGGATCTTGAGGGATATGAAGAACATCTCGGGCGCATCACATGTGACGGAGGTAGCATCGGCAAAGCGGGTGCTTGCGGACTCGGCCGCCGGCCTTGATGCGCTGCAAGAAGCGGGCTGGAGGCTCTTCGAGGCCAACGCCTTCTCGGACGCCGCCGTCGCCTTTGCCCGGGCGATCACTGCCGGCGCTGACGATCTCGACGTGGCAGAGACGCTCCTCCAGATCTTGATTGAGGCCAACGACTGGCCAGCCGTTGCTAGCTTCATCGCAGACTACCTCGCGCGCCAGGGAGCCGAAATGTCTGCGACGGATCGCGTCGCGTGGCCTGCCTGCCGCTTCGACGCGCTCGTTAGGGCCCAGTCGTCCACGACCACGCGAGCGGAGGCCGCACTCGCGCTCCTAGAGGCGGCTGCAGCCGCTGGTGAAGCCGGCTGGGCGACCGTCGTGGATCCGTCCCGCCGTCGGGCAATTGAGGAGGCCTGTGCAGACCGCGAGACATCCCTGGCCTTAGTGGAGCAGGACAGCTACGCCCCGATGGAGACAGGGCTCCCCGGCAGTGCTCTCCTCCGAGCGGAAGCTTTGGGCAGAGCCCACGCGGGCGACCAGGTATTCTCCCGTCGGGTGGAGCGCTTGCTCCACGCGCTGGGTGCCCGAGAGGCCGCCTACCGGGTCGAGCGGGCGCGCAGGCACGCGCATCGGCCGCTCCCTGACGGGGTGCCAGCGGCAGCCGATCCCGATGCGGCCGCCGGTCTTGCGGGCCTGGTCGTCCTAGTCGCGGGAGGGCACGGCGCCCTCCGAAGCTTAGTGCGCGAAGACCTCCGCCTCGCCGGCGTTCCTGAGGTGCGGGAGATCCCTCCGGCATGGGAAGCGAACCGGCACGCTCGACGGGTACGAGACCTGCTTGCTGGAACGGATGTGGCGGTCCTGATCTCGCGCCAGCTTCCGCATAGCACATCCGATCAGGTGCGACTTGCAGCCGGACGCCTTGGTGTCCCCGTCGTCGTCGCCGAGTCAGCGAGTGCACAGGCAGTTCGGCGAAGCCTTGAACATTTCCTCAGGTCCACCTCAGCGGCCTGACCCTTGCCACAACCGGGCTAATGACGGCCCTGACGTCGCGACGATGCCCGGGCTCCGCGTGAGCCAGTGAGAGTAAGCCGGGCGTCACGTCTCAGGACCCCGCCCGTACCGCGTCACCGTTGACAGGAACGGGACCCACTCCTAACGTAGAATTGTTCGTACACGACCTTGGTGCTACCGGCTCAGGCAAAGGGGGTCACGATGCCGGGTTCAGCCTCGGACACAACCCGCGTCTCACCGCAGCACCTGACCTCCACGGCTGGCCGGCGTCGCACACGTGGTCGGAATGCGACGACCGTCGAGGAGCGGGATGCGCCCTACACGGACGATCCGGCGCTGCTCGCATTGGAAGCGCGCGCAGCTGAGGCCCAGCCAGATCAACTCCCGCTGTTCGTTCCTGGGGCAGGGGGCCGGTTCTCTTCCCTCTTGGGCGGTCTGCCGGGTTTGGAGCCCAGTTCCAGCCTAGAACTCGCTCGCGCCTGGTACCGCCGGGAATTAGAGCAGGGAAAGCGACCCCGCAACACCGTCGAGTCCTACTGCCTTGATCTCGTCAGGCTGGAGAAGACGATCGGCCCGAAGCCAATCGATGCGATTGATCGCTCCGACATCGCCCGGTTCTTGGGCGAAGCAGTTACCCGGTCCACCCGCAAGCGCCGTCTGACCTCCGCGCGCCGTTTCTTCCGCTATCTCATCGAAGACGCGCGGGTTCTGGAGGCCGATCCAACCACTGGTTACTACCCTCACACCATCTCCCTCAAGACCCCGATTCCCCTCTTCGCCGACGAACAGGCCGCCCTTCTGGCCGCTGCAGCCGACGACGAGCCATGGAGCGCCCCGGCGATCTGGCTGATGCTCCGACTCGGTCTCACTCGAGCAGAACTGCTCGGCCTGCGCCAGGACCATATCGACCTTGCCGATCCGGACTGCCCGGTAGTCTTCGTTTTCTATGAAGATGTCACCAAGCGGGGCAAGGAGCGCAAGCTCGGAGCGGACGCGGAGTTCGCCGGCCTCTACGCCGCCTACCTGCACGCGAAGTCGCCTATTGACACGCTTTTTCATTACGGCCCGCAGGCGGTCAACGGCATGGTGGAACGGGTGCGCCGAGCGGCCGGAATCCGGAAGGACGTGACGCCGCAGACCTTGCGGCACACTTACGCGGTTGAGAAAGCGAAGGATGGCGCGGATGAGGCGCAACTCCTCGCCCTTCTCGGCCTGGCAGACGATCCACGCAATCGGGCGAGCGTTGGCCGCTACTTGAAGCTCGCGGCGCCGCCGCTCACCTGACCGCCGTGTGCTGCGCCCGTTCGACAACCAATCGGGCCATGCTGGTTGCCGTTTGAGGATGCAGGGTCGTCAGAGCGATCAAGGCTAGGTCGAAGGCAGCAGGTACAACGGGCTGGCTTCCGGCCCTTACGGAGCTCACCAGCGTCTCCTCATGAACGTGCTCACTGATGGGCGAGGAACAAAGCACCTCCTCCGATTTCACCGTGGGTATGCGGGCGCTCCGTCGCCAGCGCCGGCAGCACGGCACCCACGGCCGGATGTGGGAATCCCTCCTGACGAGCGAGGGCAGGGGTGCGGCCAGCCCCGGGCGCGGCCCTTACCATTTGACGCCCACCAGCGCTATGAGCACGCCCATGTATCCCCGCGAGAACATGGGAGAGAAGCATGCTCCCGCCCCCTCGATGCACTGGCAATTCAAAACTGGCACCACTCCTCCCCGATAGGCACCAGTGATGCCGCCCCAACAGGAAGCAGGCTCTCTTAGTGTCTCGTGGAGCACGTACCATCTCATGAATGGAGGGGGTTGGGCATGGTGACCGGCGACCGCTCGGTCTATGGGGTGAGGTGTCAAGCCTAGGGGGGATCGTCGTTGTTGGGGCAAGGGTGCCGTCATGACAGGCCACCGTCGCACCCCTGCGCTGAGGAGATCGGCCACGGCGTATGCCGACGGGTGACGACAGCACATTGATGCCGACGTTCCCGTCACGGAACGCCAGCCAGCGACGCCACTCCGAGCAATACGAGTTGAGTCGCACCTTGGACGTTGTAGAGGTCCACCATCGCGGTTGTGTCCT
>JAUJMG010000196.1 GCA_030446955.1 Thermomicrobiales bacterium | reverse complement strand
TGGGGTAGTTGTAGCCCCGCGCCGTCACCACGAGCTGCTCGGCAAAGCGGTAGCGCACCGCAAGCCGGGCCACCTCCTCTTCGCGTCGTAGAAGCGCCGCCCCGCACTCCGGCAGGGGGACGGCCTCCTCGCCGCTTCGTCCGGCAAGGCCTTCGACGAAGCAGAACAAGGTCAGCAACTCGGCCGTGTAGGTCTTGGTGGCCGCGACCGCACGCTCAGGGCCAGCCAACACGTCAAGGTGGAACTCGGCGGCGGCGGCGAGGGGCGAATCGGCGGAGTTGGTGACCGCGACCGTGACCGCGCCAGCGGCCCGCGCCCGGTTGACGGGCTCGACGATATCTGGCGAGGCGCCGGACTGGCTGACCGCGACAACGAGGACATCCCGCAGGTCGGGGCGGGCGTCGTAGACGGTCATTGTCGACGGGGACGCCAGCCCACTCGGCAGGCCCAACCGGGTCTCGACGAGGTACTTGGCGTAGAGGGCGGCGTGGTCGGAGGTGCCCCGGGCGACGAAGAGGGCGAACCTCGGGCGGCGAGAGCGCACCGCACCGGCGACCTCCTGGGCATGGGGTCGGCCATCACGCAGGATGCGGTCGAGCACCGCCGGCTGCTCCTTGATCTCAGCCGCCATAATCTCGCCGTTCACATCGCCTCCCGTCGATAGGCCGTCTGCCCCTTGACGATCGTTGCCTGCACCATCAGATCCCCATCGAAGAGGACAAGATCCGCGTCGAATCCGACGACCAATCGGCCGACGCGCTCAAGCCCCAGGAGGCGTGCCGGCACCTCCGAGGCCATCCGGAGAGCGTCGGCAGGTGATGTACCGGTCCAGCGGACCACATTTCGGACGGCCTGATCGAGGGTCAGGATCGATCCGGCTAGCCTCCCGTCCTCCAGCCTGGCCGATGTCTCGTCGACCAGCACGCGGCGACTACCCAGCGCGTAGGTGCCGGGGTTCATCCCCGCCGCAGCCATCGCGTCCGTCACTAGCGCGACCCGCTCGACCCCTTTGGCGCGGAGCGCAAGGTCGACACTGGCAGGGTGAGCGTGGACACCATCGGCGATCAGGCCGACCGCGAGGCGATCATCGGTTAGCGCCGCGCCGATCGCCCCGGGTGCCCGGTGGAGAAAGGGGGACATCACGTTGTAGAGGTGGGTGGCCATGGTCGCGCCGGCGTCAGCGCCTACTCGGAACTCCTCCCAGGAGGCATCGGTGTGACCAAGGCTGACCACGACCCCGCGCTCGCGCAGGCGGCGAATCCGCTCGCTCGCGCCGGGTCGCTCAGGAGCAAGCGTCATCAGCCGGAGGGCGTCGCCGTCCAGGAGTGTGTCGAGTAAACCTGGCTCGGCGGCCTCGATGAGATCCCGGCGGTGCGCTCCGGGACGGGCGGAAGAGAGGAAGGGACCCTCCAGGTGGAGACCAAGGGGGCAGGCACCGAAGACCTCGCGAGCCGCGTCGAACGCGTCGAACGCGTCGAAGATCCGGCGATAGGCGGCGGCTGGCGACGTGATCACGGTGGGCAGAAAGGCAGTGACACCGGTTTCGGGTAGCCGGGTCGCGAGCTGTCGCAAGGGGGCAGGGTCCTCCCCGACCTCGACGCCGAAGGCGCCATTGACCTGGAGGTCCACCAGGCCCGGCGCCACGATGTCGGCGTCCATGACCGGGTCCGGGAGATCGCCTGCCCGGGGGGCGCGAAGGATCTCGGCGATCCGCCTACCCTCGACCACCACCGCCCCTGGCTCCAACTGATGACCTACGAGGAGCCGGCCGCGGACGGCGTATCGCTCCATCCGTCTCATCCTCCCGGCGTCTCGTCGATGAGCCGAATGGCGGCGCGGGCCGCGCTGGACGCGGGTTCTGTGACCACCTCGACCGGCCCGACGGCCCGACGACGGCGAACGCGACGCAGCAGCATCGTCCGCAGGGTTGGCTCGCCCGTCAGAAGCCCACCGGCAAGCGCGAGGGGAAGCGGACCCTCCGGGAAATCGAGTTCGTCACCGACCGTCATGATTCCAAGCACCAACTCCGCGGCGGCTCGACTGACGAACTTCCGCGCCACCGGGTCTCCTATCCGCGCGGCCGCAAAGACCAGCGACGAGAGCCGGGCGATCGCCGCCTTGTCCTCGTGATGGTAGACACGGCCGATCATGTCCCCCGGTTCGCCCAGGTTCCACGACCGCACGATGCTGTCCAACAAGGTCGTGGCCGGCCCCCGACCATCCGCGGCACGCGAGGCGGCCTGGAGGGCCAAGCGGCCCAACTCGTACCCGCTGCCCTCGTCGCCGATGATGTGCCCCCACCCACCGGCCCTCGCCGTACGGCCATGGCCGTCGCGGCCGAGCATGATGGAGCCGGTGCCGGCTATCGCGGCAATGCCCACGGCGCTCGGCAAGGCCGTCAGCACGAGGTCGGCATCGTTGGTCAGGTGAACCCGGCCGGCGACCTGGCGGACATGCGGGAGCAGGGCGTCGTGGTCCGCGGGACGGTCGACGCCGGCCAGCCCGATCCACGCCGCGGCAATTGGCACGTCACTTCCGGCGGCGCGGGCTGCCCCCGTGACCGCGGTTCTGATCTCTCCGATAGCTCGATCGAGGCCAACGGCGGCGTAATTGGAACTGCCGGCGGTGCCTCGTCCGCACTCGTGACCATCGACATCGACCACGACCGCGAGCGTCTTGCTACCGCCACCATCAACCCCGGCGAAGAGGGCTCGTTCAGACACAATGGGAACGCCCTACGTGCGGCGGGATCGATATTCTCGGTCGGTTCGTCATATGGCTCCCTCCTGACCACATCGGCGGTGTGCCGCAGGTGCGGTTCTCCTGACCTGGGTGGGAATCACGCGCTGCCCATCATTAGGGGGAGAATCCGTGCCAAACGTCTCTGGTCGAACGGGGCGGGCAACGCGGCCAGTGACGAGCCGTCAGGAGTCGGGTAACTGGTGCTCGACTCTTTGGAGGGTACGGCCGGGCGCCGGGTTGTACAAGACCAGCTTCCCACGGATCATCCATGGCGCCCGGTTTAGGTGACACCCTCCACCTTAGCCTGATAGGGCATCCAAAGGATGAGCGAGAGCAGCATGGGAGACGACACGAACGGGCTAGGTAGGCTCGCCCGCAAGACTGCCCTCGTGACGGGCAGCACGCGGGGGATCGGGCGTACGATAGCCGAGTGGCTGGGGCGGGAAGGTGCCAACATCATCGTTTCCGGGCGCCAGCAGGAGGTGGTGGAAGCATCCGTGACGACGCTACGGGAACACGGAATCACGTCATTCGGGGCCACGGCAGACCTGGCCCGCCTGGATGAAGCCCACCGGCTGGCGGAGGAGGTGTTGATGCGGGTGGAGCAGCTCGACATCCTGGTCAACAACGCCGGTATGAGCATCCGCGGCCACTTCTGGGAGGTTACGGACGCGGAGTGGGAGGCGCAGGTGAACATTAACTTCCGCTCCCCCTTCGTGCTGGCCCAGCATGCGGCGCGACACATGATCAAGCGGGGGGTGCGGGGCCGGATCGTCAACGTCAGCACGATCGGCGTCCATGCCTGCCACCCCGACGCCGCCGTCTACGACAGCGCGAAGGGCGCGGTCGAGACGATGACGCGGAACATGGGGTACGAGCTTGCCCCCTACGGGATCAGTGTCAACTGCGTCGTCCCGGGCGCGATCGCCGACCGCCCGGACGCCACGGAGACGCCAGAATCGTGGGAGGTTGCGCGGCAGAACATCCCCTTTGGGCGGCTCGGCCGTGCGGAGGACATCGCGGCGGCGGTCCGCTTCTTCTGCCTGCCAGAGACGGAGTTCACCACCGGCCAGGCCCTGATCATCGACGGCGGCCACATCTCCTACCTCCATGAGTGAGCGCAGATTCGCCGCCGGCATTTACACGTACCCATGGGATTTGGAGGACGAGGGACACGACCGCGCCCTGGGCCGGATCGCGGAGGCGGGATTCACCGCCGTCAACCTTGCCTGCGCTTACCACGCCGGCAAGTTCTTGCTGCCGCACAACCCCCGGCGCCGAGTCCACTTTGCGGAGGATGGCGCCGTCTACTTCCGACCCAACCTCGATCGCTACGCCCGCATCCAGCCTCGAGTCAGCTCCCTGGTGACGGGTGAAGGCGATCCGTTGACCGATCTTGAGAAGGCACGGCGGACCCACGGGCTGGACCTGGTGGCCTGGGTGGTCTGCGCCCACAACACCCTTGTAGGGGAGGCGTACCCCGACTGCGCGGTCCGCAACGCGTTCGGGGACCCGTATCCCCACTCGCTCTCCCCGGCCCACCCGGACGTGCGGGCCTATCTCGTCGCCCTCCTGACAGATATCGTGAGCCGGGCTGAGGTATCGGCGGTCGAGCTGGAATCACCCGGCTATATGGAGTTCCTGCACGGCTACCACCACGAGATCGTCGGAGTGCCCCTCGACGTGGCTCAACAGCGGCTGCTGGGCCTTTCCTTCACGCCGACTGAGCTAGAGCGGGCGAGCGCGGCCGGCATCGACGGCGAGGGGTTACGCCGCCGCGTCGCCGCCACGCTGACCGCCGTCTGGGAGGCAAACCCTCCGCCCAGCGAGGAACCGGTGGGGGAAGTGAGGGAAATCCTCGACAGCCCCGAGCTAGCCGCCTACGAGGCATTGCGGAGGGAGATCGTCGCGGATCTGGTGGAAGAGCTCCGCGACGCCGTCCATGCGGCGAGCCCTGGAACGGAGGTGCGGCTCTTCGCCGCGCTCGGCCCTACCGAGGGGGCTGAGGAGCGGGACGAGCGGCTCCTCGGACTGGCGGACGGCATGCTGGCCGGGTACGCCCGGTCGGACGAGGACGCCGCGCGGAGAACCCAGGAGCTTCGCGAATTGATCGACCCGAAGCCGATCTACGGCATGGTGCGAGCGATCGCGCCGGACGCCGTGCACCCGTCCCAGATCGCGCCTCGGGTCGCCGCCTGGCGCGACGCCGGCGTGTCCGGCATCAACGTCTACAACTACGGGTTGATGACGCTCCCGATGCTTGAGGCAGTCGGAGCCGCACTGCGGGGCGCATAGAGGGCAACACGAGAGTAGTGGGCGTGCCAGATCGCGAGTGACTACATCCCGAGAAACGCGCCCACCTCACGAGTGACTCGCTCCACGGCTCGCACCGACGCTATCACGTCGCCCGGGATATCGAGGCTATGATCCGCGTCATCGATGACCACGGCCTGACATTGGGTTCTCGATCGGATCTCCTGGAGATACATCGGGTCGAAGTGAGGATCGGCGGTCCCGATAGCGACGAGTGACGGCCTGGCGCATCGGCACATCTGGTCTCTGAGGACATCCTCCCGCAGCATGGGCGTGAGCCAAACTGCGCGCACTGGAGCGGGCTGGGGGTGGTTCGACAGAAGGTGACCCATGGCAAGTGTGCCCAGCGACTTGCCGATCAACGTGATCCCTCCACTGTACTGGCGCTGGACGAGCGCGGCCTGATAGGCCGCGGATGCGTCCGCAAGCAGCCAGTTCAACCGAACCGGAGCCGGAAGATCTCGAAAGTCAGGGCGGCGGTTGTATCGGTACTCCACGCGGAGGATATCTACGCCCGCGCCCAGCAGCAGCATCTCCGCGTAGTAGAACAAGGGCATATCGCAGGTGTATCCCATCCCAGGTAGCAGGATGGCCACGTGATGTGCGTCGCTATCCTGCCGTAGGAACTCGTTCGGCACCTGCTCGCCACGGTAGCCCTCGATGGAGAGGTGTTCCGATGTGTACATCGATCCCTGCCTTTCCAGGATGGGTAGGAAATGACGCCCAGGCCCTCGCCGCTGATTAGTACTCCGTATGCCAGACGAGGGGCGGCCCATACGGGGCGGCCCCTTTGCCATGTCGCCCCAGGAACTCCCCGCTGCCGGTGGTGGCGCTCTTTCTCTCAAGGCCACGAAATGTAATCCGGACGGCGGAGGGTTGGTGCTCATGTTGACGCCGAAGGACCTGCCCGAGGTTGCCGGCTGACCGGGTGCGCTGGACGACGTGTCCGGAGCGGCGAGCTAGCTCGGCCAGCGGCTCATGCCGTGCTCGTCGCCCTATCACGCGGTCGTCGCCCGCGCTGAGGGTGAGTTCAACAGAGGACACCGCTGTTCCTCCCCTCCAAGCTTCGGTTGTAAACGGGAACTCCGTCCCTGGGTTCGCCTGGCTCGGCCTCTCGCCGTGGTGCCGCTCCTCCGGGGCGTCTATTAAGTACCCCCGGAGGGGACGATTAAGTAGAACGCCTCTTCCGCCTGGGCTGGTACCCCGCTAATCTCGAGCCAGAACCGAACATGCGGTCACCTGCAGCTCCTCATGGAGGCGCGTCCGTGTCGCCAGGCTTGGCTTCCAGGGTCTCGCGGTGTCGGCTGCTTCACGGGCGAGGGACGCTCGCGCTGGCCGGCGTTTGCGCTGACCCTGCGCCGCCCCGTGGCCCGCCGCTCGTGCCGTCCCGGGCAGACCGACTGACATTGCCGCTCGCCAGGGATACCATCGGGCGGCGTCAACGAGCTCGGAAGGGAAAGGGGAGAGAAGACTGTGGATGGCCAGCGTTTCGACGAGTTAGCACGCGGATTGGCAGGTGCACGGTCACGCCGTGACGTCCTCAAAGCCCTGACTGGGGCGATTGTGGCCGGGGCGGGGACCGTCATGGTTCAGCGCGGTGCGACGTTCGCTCAGGAAAGCTGCACGACCGACGATGACTGCGGCGCTGAGGAGATTTGTTGCGCCGGCGCGTGTCGCGAGATTGAGTGCTGCATCGACGAGGATGACCCCAACGCTCGCTGCCCCGCGGGAACGAGCTGCTTCGAGGGGGTCTGTGACCCAGTCGATAATAACGACGATGACGACGATAACAGCGACGATGACGATGACGACGACACAGTGACGTTACCAAACACGGGGTCCGGGGCAGCCTCGGCCGGTAAAGAAGTGCCGATGAGTGCTGTGCTGGCGGCAGGCGCAGCGGCTGCCTTTACCGCCAGGAAGCTCCTCCAGCGGTCGCCCGACGCAAGTTCACGCGACTAGTCCCCCTGGATTTAGCACGCCAGAATGTTCGACGGCCCGGGAAGCAGTTCCGCGGGCCGTCGTCGCGCCTACCGCCGGTGATGGGCCTACCTTGATCAGACAGGCTGGCGTGAGGACTTCGCCCTTGAGGCCGTGATCAGGGCAGCGGAGCATGACCAGATGATGCCGTCACCGACTAATGTGGCACTCCTCCCACCTGGCGGCACATGTTCCAGCACGGGACAGGCGTGGCACTCCGCTCCACCGGTTCAGACCTGGTTCTCGATGGAGAGGTGTTCCAATGCCTACATCGATCCCTGCCTTTCCAGGATGGGTAGGATATGATGCCGCGCTCGCGTGT